>JAFPBC010000045.1 GCA_017390595.1 Selenomonadales bacterium
ACCGCCGCGTTGATGACGCTGATGGTCAACGCGCGCCATCTGTTCTACGGCTTGTCGATGCTGACAAGATTCCGCCCCTACGGCAAAGACAAAGCGTATCCCGTCTTCGCGCTGACGGATGAGACCTACTCGCTCTACTGTCTGACAAAAGCGCCCGAAGGCGTATCCGAGAAGCAGTTCGACATCTCGCTCGCGCTTCTCAACCATCTCTACTGGCTCATCGGCACCGCGCTCGGTGCCGCTATCGGCACGCATCTGCCGTTCGATGCCACAGGTATCGACTTCGCGATGACGGCGCTGTTTGCCGTTATCTTCCTCGAACAATGGGATTCGGCGACAGACCGCCGTCCCGCTGTCTGCGGGCTCGTCGTAACGCTCGCCTGCCTCGTTATCTTCGGCAAAGACTGGTTCGTGCTTGCGTCGATGGTATCGCTTCTCGTGCTTCTGACGCTCGGCCGCAGCAGATTGGAGGGAAAACAATGACTACGATAGAGATCGCCATCACCATCGCCATCGTCGCGCTCGTCACGCTGGCAACGCGCGCCCTGCCGTTTTTCGTATTCGGCGCGGACAGACCGCTTCCGCCGTATATCCGTTACCTCAATACCGTTCTGCCGACAGCCGTCATCGCCATGCTCGTCGTCTACTGCCTCAAAGGCACGACGCTTATGACAGCGCCCTACGGTATGCCCGAGCTTATCAGTCTCGCGTTCCTTACCGTCATCCACCGCCGATTCAAAAAGATACTGCTGAGCATCGGCGGAAGCACAGCCCTCTATATGATACTCGTCCAAAAGGTCTTCGCTTAACAGCAAGCGCAAACAGAATACCTGCATATACCAAAACAGCCGAACGCATCATCTGCCTTCGGCTGTTTTCTTATCCGCGCCGCAAAGCCAATCCACGCGCATATTTGCTGTCGTTTTCTTCGGTAAGCGCGAACTGCTGTTTGAGCCAATTCGCCAAGACGTGCAATGCCTCGACCTCGCCCGCCTTCAGCTCGAGCTCTATCTCGCGGATAGGCGATGTCTTGCCGCCCGCGCGCACTTCGCCTTCATCGAGCGCGATCTCTATCTTCGCCGTGCGGTCGCCCATCAGCCACGATGTGCGTGAAAACTCCGTCTCCACGATCGGCACGAGCTTCGCCGACAAGTACGGCTCTACAAGCTCTGCGCCCTCCGTATCGGCAAATACCGTAAGATCGGCATCGCCGTGCTCGACGTCTCGTTCGACTTCCATCCGCTGATGAAGACCGTTCTCGCTCTTGCCGCTGCCCTTCAGGCACGCGACCCAGCACCGGCCTTCCTTGCGTGTGCGATACGCAAGTCTCGCCTTGCCGAGCGCACCGTCCTCTGTATCGAAATAGCGCGCCATCATCTTCGTCGTGCGGCCTTCACCGCCCGACAAGAACGAGCAGATACCACGTACCTCATCTAAGGATACCGACTCCGCTACCGCGAGTTTCATCTCTATCTCCTGTGCCATACAGCTCCTCCTTACAAGTACGTCCTCTCTTCCACGTACTCTCTGACAAAATCTATCCACAGCTGTGCCGCGCGAGGCACATACCGTTTCGTATTCCATATCAGCGCGATCTCCAGATATATCTGCGGGTCTGCGACAGGCACCGCCGACATCTGCCTCGGATTGAGCGAGTCCGCTATCTGCGCGGGCAGAAGCGTGATGCCGAGATTCGCCTCCACGATCTGCGTCATCAGCTCGCGCTGTGTCGTCTCAAGTATCACATTCGGCAAGAACCCTGCCGTCTTGCACCGCCTGAGTATCGCGTCATGCAAGCTGAAATCCTTGCGGAACAAGACAAAGTTCTCGTTTTCCAGATCGCGAAAATCTATCTGCCGAAGCTCCGACAAGGGATGCGACGGGTGAAGCACCACCTTTAACGGGTCTTTCGGGAACAGTACCGTCCCGTACTGACCCTCCTGCGGCTTCGAGCAGACGATACCGACATCGATCGAACCCTCCTGCACCGCCGCCTCGACATTCTTCGACCCGTACTCAAACAGCTGGATATCGATGCCCGCATGACGACGCTTGAACCGTCCGAGAAGCTGACCGAACACCGTCGCTCCCGTGATGGGAGGAAGCCCGATGCGTAAAAGACCCTTCTCGCTCGTCATCTCATCTTGGAAATACCGCGTCACGCCCTGGAACATCTCCACGATCTTCGCCGCCTTGAGAAACAGACGCTCGCCCGCATCCGTCAGCTCGACGAACTTCGAACTGCGTAAAAAAAGCGGTGTGCCCAGCTCCTCCTCAAGGTCGCGGATGACCTTGCTGATCGTCGACTGCGAAACGAAGTTGACCTGCGCCGCCTTGCTGAAGCTCTTCAGCCGTGCCACATCTACAAAATATTTAAAATGCTTTATCTCCATACTACAAGACCTGCCTTGACAGTCGTCTGTCTATTGCCAAAATTCTGTTATTCATTTCGACAGACCGCCGAATCTTTCCTTTTTTGTTTTACAACAAAATGGGTATATGCTACACTGCAACTAAGGACATATCCGTTCATTCCAAAGAGAAAGAAGTGACGATCATGGATGATAACATAAAAATGCTGAAACAGATGATCGCAGACAGCGACAACATCGTATTCTTCGGCGGAGCAGGCGTCTCGACAGACAGCGGTATCCCCGACTTCCGCTCGGCAGGAGGTCTCTTCCACGCGCGGACGAAGTTCGGTTGTTCGCCCGAAGAGGTCGTCAGCCACTCGTTCTACAAACGCCGTACCGAAGACTTCTTCGACTTCGTATTCGGCTCGATGATATTCCCCGATGTCAAGCCGAACACCACCCACCTCGCCCTTGCCAAGCTCGAACGAGAAGGCAAGCTCAAAGCCGTCGTCACGCAGAACATCGACGGACTGCATCAGGCAGGCGGCAGTAAGACCGTCTACGAGCTCCACGGCTCGTTCGCCCGTTCGACGTGTCAGTCGTGCAGACGCGCCTACGGCTACGACGACTTCTGCGACCCCTTACGTCGCCGAAAAGATTCGTACATCCCGCGATGCGACTGCGGCGGGGTCTTGAAGCCCGACGTCGTCTTATACGAAGAATCGCTCGACGACGACACCGTATCGGGTGCAATAGGCGCCATCAGCCGAGCCGATATGCTCATCGTCGGCGGTACCTCGCTCGTCGTCTACCCTGCGGCAGGACTACTGCGCTACTTCCGCGGACGATACCTCGTCCTCATCAACCGCGACAGCACCCCCTACGACGACCAAGCCACGCTCGTCATCCACGACTCGCTCTCGGACGTATTCGCTCAGGCAGTCGGCACAGACTGAGCGAAATATTCGCGGTCTAAGATACCGAGTATCACAAGATCCTCGTACGTACCGTCCTCCGCTTGGATCGTCTCGCGGATAAGACCCTCGCGGACGAACCCCGCACTCTCGTACACATGAAGCGCTCGCGTATTATGCGGCTTGCAGTCAAGCCATGCGCGATGCGCTTTTTTCGTCTCGAAACCCCATTTGAGTAAGAGCCCCACCGTCTCCTTGCCGTATCCCATGCCCTGTTTGGCCACCATGATACGCATAAACTCAAGCTCCCCGTACGGATTCTCGAGCCCCGACACGATAACGAACCCGACAGGCTCGCCCTCATGCGTCTCCACGACAAAATGCTTCGTATTGTCGCCGTTGAGCATCGCGCGGTGCACGTCGATATCGTACGGGATCACGAACTGCGCATCGACAGGCTCATGCTCCACCGCCATGATATATTTGAGATCAGCCTCCTCCGCCTGGCGAAAACGAAGGCGCTCGCTCGTTGCTACGATCATAAAACAGTCTCCCTTCTATCTTGATGACATCTTGAAATCCGACATCATTTTTTGTATACTTATCATATATATTATACACCATTCGACAAGGAGGTTTACATAGCAATGGAAAAATATTTTTCTGCTGTTTCCATAGAATCCTGGACACTGCCTGTCCTCGTCTTCGTATGCAGCATCATCCTCGGTATCATCATCGACAGACAACTCCAGCGTAAACTGCATCCGCAAGACGGACAGCCCGACCCCGAAAGCCTCTCGTACATCGCGGCGAAAACGCTCCGCTTCATGCCGATCCTGTGGAGTTTGATGGTCGGCATCTACTGGGCGATCCACATGATAGACATCACCCCGTACGTACAAAATATCCTCAGCCTCTTCCTCAAGTCGCTCGTCCTCCTCTCCACGACCATCACCGTAGCACGCATCATCGTCAATGCCGTCCACTACTACCTGCGACGTAACGCGGAGAACCTCTCCTCCTCGTCGCTTCTGGCGCATCTACTCGAATTCATCGTCTACTCGTGCGGTCTTATGATCATCCTGCAAGCGTGTGACATCTCCATCGCCCCCATCCTCACCGCCCTCGGTATCGGCGGTATGGCAGTCGCCATCGCACTCCAGGACACGCTCACCAACTTCTTCGCAGGCCTTCAGCTCATCGTCATGAAGCCCATCAAAGTAGGCGACTTCATCCGCCTGTCGAGCGGGGAAGAAGGCTTCGTCGTCGACATCAACTTCCGCCACACCTCCATACAGGACGTCAACCTCGGCATGATCATCGTACCGAATCAGGCAGTATCGTCCGCCACGCTCATGAACTACGACCTTCCGCGACGTGAGATATTCCTCACCGTACCGTGCGGTGTCAGCTACGACAGCGACCTCGAACACGTAGAACGCGTCTGCATCGAAGTCGCAACAGCCGTCATGGAACAACAATCGCCCAACACCACCTACGAACCGTTCGTCCGCTACCAGGCCTTCGGCCCGTCGAGCATCGACTTCAACGTCATCCTCCCCACCGACAACGTCGCACAGCGCAGCATCCTCCGCCACGAATTCGTCAAAGCCCTCACCGTCCGCTTCCGTGAAGAAGGCATCGAGATCCCATACCCCATCCAGACCGTACAGCTTACAAAACAAGCAGAATAAACGACAAAGAACGTACCCATCTCGCGGTACGTTCTTTTTTATTCCCTGCCCACCATACCACCACCCACGCGCTCTGTGGTACAATATAGATAACGAACGACGGGAGGTTGCGGTTATGATGATAAGATCGCTCTTTGTGATATTGTTGATGATAGGGCTTATGATGCCGTGCGCATGGGCAGAGGAGGCGAGTGCGAAGTCTTCGCCGTTATCTAAAGTCACGATCGAATCAGATGAATGGATGGAAGGCGATACGTATCATATCCGCTACACGTTTACCAATCCGACAGACGAAGTGATCGAGGAGACTGTCCTCCGTACCAATGTTTTGCTCTACACGCATGACAGGGCTCCGTACAGCCCCGCTATCACCAAACGAGATCCCGCCCCCGAATGGGTCCTTCGCGTCGAGCCTCATTCATCGACGACGCACACCATCACATTTCCCAAAGAACCTGCTTTTACATTTTACCCATGAGAAAACAAGCTTCTATCTGTCTGACGGCAGCACCTTGTCCTATTATTTTAGCCTTCCTTCTATCATAAATATCACTCCTGTCGATATCGATTTTCGCGTCGAACCGACTGCACTTAATAAAGGTATTCTGACGCTGACCATTACCAATCGCTCTTTTGAGACATTGCATAGTCTCCGAAATATAAGACTCTATACACAGACAGGAGAATATTCATCACATAACGAGATTATTCCGCTACCCTCTCCGATCCCGCTTGATCTGGAACCGAACAAAACGAAAACGCTCCAAATACCCGTTCCGCTCACCGATCATCTCTCTCTAGATTCTGCATGTGCATATTATCCCGACTTGGATATTGATGAGCTGCGCTACATGTATAATCGAGACAAAAAGAGTTTTACGCAATGGGTAAGACAAAAATACTATCAATATCTTCCCACCGTACATCACGCTAAACTTCCCGACACTCTTATATTCGGAAACATGGAACCAATCAAAAATGGCATCGTCTATTATCTGACCTTTTATAACAACACCGATCGACCGCAGAAGATAGAGTACCTCTTCATGACTTCCGACTATGAAGATATGTTCTTTACCCGAAAAAATATCTCCTGGTCACTCTCCTTGGAAAATGACCCGATACGTCTCTATCCCGGTCAGATCAAACGATACGCGTTTGCACTTCCCATCATTGCTGATACAATAGAAACCGCTTTAGCCTCGACTACGATCTTCGAAGCCAATAGTGGGGGTGATCACCACCCGAGCATCTCTGCCGAACCACTTCACGCGATGCAAAAAGTCGTGTACAAGCCGCTGAGATTTTCTGAGCTTTACCCTAATATCAGCTACCCACATTCCCTTCCGCACAAGTACTAACCGTTGACCGATATCACGGCTTCTCCTCGCATACAAAAAGACCCCACCGAATCATGCTCGGCGGGGTCTTTTTTTATCTGTCGTATTCTTTTGTGAGGCCACGAAGGAAGGCGGCTCTTTCTTCTGTGAGGGAGCCTTTCGGCATACGCCAGGACCAGTTGCCTTCGATGGTGCCGGGGAGGTTCATGCGTGCTTTTCCTCCGAGTTCGAGTACATCCTGCATCGGTACGATGACGGTGTCTGCGTTCGATGCGTATGCGAATCGGATGGCAAGTCGTGCGTCGGAGGTCTCCGAGCCGACGGCGCGCATGAGCGCCTTGCGGACAGCGTCTCGATCTCGCGGCGCGAGGTCTTCTGTGAGCCAGCCGACGGTGGTGTTGTTGTCGTGCGTGCCTGTATAGAGGACGCTGTTTTTCGCCGTGCGGAGCGGTACTTCGCTCTGTACGTCGAGGTCGAAGTGAAGTATCTTCATACCGGGCAGGCCGAGCTTCATGCGAAGTTCGTTGACTTCGTCGGTGATGGTGCCGAGGTCTTCCGCGATGACGGGGAGCTTACCGCACGCTTTTTCGAGTGCGGCGAAGAGGTCTTCGGCAGGGCCTTTGACCCATGCGCCGTTTATCGCGGTCTTTTCATCGGCATCGACACGCCAGTATGCTTCGAATCCGCGGAAGTGGTCGAGTCGAACGATGTCGACTTGCGCGAGGGTGCGTTTCATACGCATCGTCCACCACGCGTAGTTGTCTTTTTTCATAACGTCCCAGCGATAGAGCGGGTTGCCCCAGAGCTGACCTTCTTCGCTGAAGTAGTCGGGCGGTACGCCCGCGACGGCGGTGGGCTTTCCTGCTTCGTCGAGTTCAAACAGGTGCGGATTTGCCCAGACGTCCGCGCTGTTGTGCGCGACGAAGATGGGCAGGTCGCCGATCATTTTGACGGCGAATCTGCGTGCCTGCATACGAAGTTCTTGCCATTGCCGTTCGAAGAGGTATTGCTCGAAGCGGTAGTAGTCGATCTCCGCGGCAAGTTTTTCTCTCCATTTGGCGAGAGCGGTCGGCTTGCGGTCGCGGATGTCTGCGTCCCATGCTGTCCACGCTTTTCCGCCGAACGCGTCTTTGAGTGCCATGTAGAGGGCGTAGTCGTCGAGCCATACGGCTTCTTCTGTGCAGAAGAGGTGCCAGTCTTCGCCTTTTGCCATCTCTTGCCATGCATCGGAGTTGAATGCTCTTCTGAGGAGTCTTTTTTTATTTTCTGTCGCTTCGATGAGGGACAGTTTGCCTTCTTTGTCCATGGCTTCCTGCGCCTCTTTGGCGGTAAGAAGTCCCATGGGGACGAGCTTGCCGAGCGAGATGAGCGCGCTGTTGC
>JAFPBC010000046.1 GCA_017390595.1 Selenomonadales bacterium
CGGGTCTCAAAGTAAGAGATATGCCGTTCCTTATGGGACAAGGCCTCTACCTTGATTCCGACAAATTGTCTATGAGCGATGATATCTCGTCCGTTGTCAAACATGGTTCCTTGTCGGTCGGCTTCATCGGCTTGGCAGAAACGCTTACGGCACTTGTCGGTCAGCACCACGGCGAAAGCGAAGAAGCACACGCTCTCGGTGAAGAGATCGTTGCGTTCATGCGCAACAAAATGGATCAGGCCGCTACGAAATATCAGCTCAACTTCACGCTTTTGGCAACGCCTGCCGAAGGTCTGTCGGGTCGTTTCGTTCGCATGGACCGCAAAGAATACGGCGTGATCCCGGGCGTAACGGACAAAGAATATTACACGAACTCGTTCCATGTACCGGTATCGTACTCCATCAGCGCATATGACAAAATGCGTATCGAAGGTACGTATCACAAATACACGAACGCAGGTCACATCAGCTATGTTGAATTCGAAGCACCGCCGATCCACAACCTTGATGCCGTAGAAGATGTACTTCGTCATATGGCGGCAAGCGATATCGGTTATGCAGGTATCAACTTCCCTGTCGACTTCTGCGAAGAGTGCGGTTACTTGGGCGTTATCGAAGGCGACTGCTGCCCTGTCTGCAAAGAAGACAACATCAGCCGTGTTCGCAGAATCACGGGCTACCTCAGCACGCTCGAACGATTCAACGATGCAAAACAGGCAGAACTCCATGACCGCGTGACGCACGTCGGCGACGTTAAATGATCTGATAAAAGAAAAAGCCACCGAACAAAGGTGGCTTTTCTGACGATAACAGGAGGAAACATGATGGATGTACAGTTGGCAGGATTGGTAGAAGAAAGTGTCGTTGACGGCCCCGGTATGCGATTCGTTATTTTTACGCAGGGCTGTGAGCATCATTGCGTAGGCTGTCACAATCCGCAGACGCATGACCCGAATGGCGGAGAGTCTGTCTCCGTTGACTGGCTCAAAGAACGCATCGATGCACAAAAATTGATCCGCGGTATCACCTTCTCGGGCGGAGAACCGTTCATGCAAGCGGAAGCGATGGCAGAGCTTGCGCGCTATGCCAAAGGAAAAAAACTGCACACGCTTGCCTATACGGGGTATACGTTCGAAGAGCTCCTCGTGATGAGCAAAACAGATAACGGTGTGAGAGACTTCTTATCGTCTCTCGATATGATCGTAGACGGCCCGTTCGTGCTTGCCGAACGAGACATTACGCTCAAATTCCGCGGCTCGAAAAATCAGAGACTTCTCGATGCGGTGAAGTCGTTGGCGCAAGGAAAGGCCGTACTTTGGGAAGACCCCAACGAAGTCATGCTCAGACAGTTCCATAGAGATTAAACAACAAAAAACTCGCCATAAAAGGCGAGTTTTTTTATATTCCGAAATAGACGACGATGCCGTATATCAGCGTTCCCCAAAAGACAGATTGGAAGAGCGACTTTGTTTTGAGAGCGATGATAAGTACGATAAGCGACACGAACAGATCGGGGTTCGAGATATTCGTATCGATCGATTCGCCATCAAGGAAGATGCCCGAACAGACGAGCGCGCCGAAGATTGCGGGCGGTACATAGCGAAGCCACGCTTCAAGCTGTGGTGAGATAGTCCCTCCGCTGAATAAAAAGAGCGGCAGTACGCGAGGCAGATACGTTACGAGAAACATTCCCGCGATGCAAAGAAAAAACTCAAGACTCGACATATTTCTTCACTCTCCTTGTATTGAGCCAATAACCGAGCGTTGCCGCGGCCAAGGCGGCAATGATGATATTGGCTTTCGTTGCGGCAAGATCGACGAGCAGAACAGCCATCAGTCCGCCTGCGATACCCGCGATGATGAAGGTTTTATCCTTCAATGTATATGTCCAGAGACAGATAAGCATGGCAGTCAGCATGTAGCCGATCACACTCACATCGATCGAGACGAATTCGCCGAGCATACTGCCGATGACACTGCTGAGCACCCAAGTGGTATGGACGAGGATGTTGACACCAAGCGCGCGGCTTGTGCACCAGCTTCCGTCTGTGAATTTCATCAGATTGACAGCGAACGTCTCATCTACGACGCCCTGCGCGAAGAGCGACAAGAATCGCTTGGAATGATTTTTAAGGTGAGTAACGAGTGTTGTGCTATATAAAAAATGACGTGAATTGATCAAGAAAACGGTGACGATGATGGATGCGAGGGACGCACCGCTTGCGATCATCGAGATCGCGATGAATTGCGCCGTGATAGCGAATAAGAAAAGCGACATAAAAAATATCTCTATCGTATTAAGACCGACTGCTTGGGCGAAGATGCCGTAAGCCAGACCGAGCGGAAGATAGGCGGCGCAGATGGGCAATGCGTTACGATATGTATCGGAATTAAATATATTGTAAAACATAAAGAAAAACCACCTTTCTTATTTTTATTATAATGATAAACAAATATTATACATTAAAAATAAACGATATATCTTATAAACATATTATATTATCAAAGTGAGAATAAAGCAAGTGATGCCGCCTGATGTTTCGGTTAAATAATGGAAAAATGAATGTAAAAGATGTGTTGTGATGGCAGTGAAAAACGAGGTGACAGGCAGATCGATGTATGTTGATAAAGATGGCAATATGCGGTATGGATTTCTGCCCGATGGACATACTAGGGGCGGTAGGTCAAATGAATCGAAAGGAGCGATCGATATGAAAACATTTCTTTGTACGGTGTGTGGGTATGTCCATCGCGGAGATGAGGCGCCGATGAGCTGTCCCGTATGTCGTGCGTCCAAAGAAAAATTTGTGGAGCAGAGCGCGGGCGGTGCGTGGGCAGATGAACATCGCATCGGTGTCGCGCAAGGTGTCGATGCGGAGATCATGGAGGAACTTCGTGCTAACTTCATTGCAGAATGTACGGAAGTCGGTATGTATCTTGCCATGAGCAGACAAGGCGATCGCGAAGGATATCCCGAAGTTGCCGAAGCATACAAACGTATCGCATGGGAAGAAGCGGAGCACGCCGCCAAATTTGCCGAGCTTCTCGGCGAAGTCGTCAAACCGTGCACGAAAGAAAATCTGACGATGCGTGCCGAAGCGGAATACGGTGCGTGCGAAGGCAAGAAACGCCTTGCAACACTTGCGAAACAGAAGAATCTGGACGCGATCCACGATACGGTACATGAGATGTGCAAAGATGAAGCGCGTCACGGCTGTGCGTTCCGCGGACTTTTGAAACGATATTTTGCATAAGGAGGAATCGTGATGGCAAGAGTACGATGTCAAGCAGAAACGTGTTCACATAATTCGGCAGGTACTTGTTATGCAAACGGGATAGACGTTTGCGGCGGTATGGCAGAAAAGAACGATCAGACGAGCTGTTCGTCATTTCTTGATAAGACGATCTATTCGTCACTTACGAACAATACAGAGACGGGCGGTGACTGCGACCGCATCTCGTGTTCGGTCATGTCTTGCATCTATCAAAAGAGCGGTGCTTGTACGGCAGATGCTATCGAAGTCGGCGGTCACAGAGCGGCCGCATATCACGAAACGGCGTGCAATACGTTTCGCGCAAGATAATAAGAAAAAGTCCTTCGGCAAAATCGCCGAAGGACTTTTTCTTATGTGGCAGGGATAGGGGAGTGTAATCACGAATGACAATGATATCTGATATCATGGAGAGATCGATATGAAGAATGAATTGGTAACGCATATTTTCCCGCCCGCCTTCGATAAGGATTCGCGCGTGTTGATACTCGGCACGATCCCGTCGCCCAAGTCACGCGAGGTCGGATATTATTATTCGCATCCGCAGAACAAGTTTTGGCGCGTGATGGCAGACCTATTCAATGAGACTGTACCGCAGTCCGTCGCAGATAAGGAAGACTTCCTCAAGCGTCATCGCATCGCGCTCTGGGATGTGCTCAAAAGCTGTATGATAAAAGGTGCGGACGATGGCAGTATCCGCGAAGCCGAGCCGAACGATATGGACGAAATATTGGCAAACGCAGATATCCGAGCGATCTTCACGACGGGGACGAAGGCCGCACAGCTCTACAAACGCTATTGTCTGCCCAAGACGGGGCGAGAAGCCATCGCACTTCCTTCGACCAGTCCTGCGAACTGTCGATTCTATACATACGAAGAGATAAAAGAAGCGTATCGCGTGATACTCGACTATCTGCCGAAATAAAAAAATGATGCAACTTTCGTTGCATCATTTTTTGTGTAAGCGGCGCATGAACGCGGTATGTTTTTCTTTCATCTGAGCGCGGGTAAGTTCTTTTGGCCACAAGTCGGATACGGCATCTTCACGCATCGCGGCAGACAAGTGAGAATAGAGGTTCGGGAACTGTTTGCCGAGCTGCTCTATAAGTTCTTTGGTATCCTGGCGATTCGTCTTGCCGTCGAGAGGGCAAGGGTTCTTGAGTGGGGTACAACCGTGGATGGACACCGAGTCTGCGAGCTCCGATTCGCGGAAGTAGATGAGCGGGCGAATGACCGTGAGGTCTTGGCGTGATAAATACGTTTTCGGGCGGAATGTCTTGACCTGTCCCGAAGAGAACAGTCCCATCAGAAGTGTCTCTACCGCATCATCGTGATGATGTGCGTAGGCTATCTTGCTGCAGCCGAGCTCTTTGGCGATGCGGCCGATGGCACCGCGGCGGAAGAACGCGCACGTGAAGCAGGGGTCTTTGCCGTCTTGGTTGCGTATCGCCTGCGCGATATTGACCTGTTGTACAGTCAACGGGATATCGAGGCGGTCGCAGAAATCACGAAGAGGCGTCGTATCGAAATCATCGGCGAACTGTGCGTCGATAAATACGGCATGAAGCGATACGTTCATCGGCAGACGGTCGCGCAGGACAGCAAGCGCATACGTCAGGAACAGACTGTCTTTTCCGCCCGACAGTCCGATCAGGATGCGGTCGTTCGACTCGATGAGGTCGAATTCGAGGATGGCACGCAAAAGGCGGCTCCAGTAAGTTTGTGGCATCGTATTCGTCATATAGAACTCCTTTGAGAGGAAATATCGTAAAATCAGCATCTTGTTGCCGCGATTCTTCGAAACGAGTAGACAAGGTGGCTTTTTTTATTGTATCATATAGTATCGGAAAAGAAAATTCGATATGAAATAGGAAAACCCAAATAAATGTCGAATTAATATTATATTTTATGGATAATATTCCAAAAACGGAGGAGAACATGAAAATGCAAAAACCAGTTTATGTTATCGGTCATCGCAATCCCGACACAGACTCTATCTGCTCGGCACTTGCATATGCACATTTGAAACGCGAAACGGGAGAAGCATCCGCGCTTGCGGCACGCGCAGGTCAAGTGAATGCGGAAACGCAGTTCGCGCTCGATTCGTTCGGCATGGAAGCACCTGTTTTCTTGTCTGACGTATATCCGCGCATCAAAGATGTGATGGAAGATATCATCGTAACGGCAAGTGAAGATGCAACGATCCGCGAAGTCGGTATGTTGATGCATGAATATAAAGTAAGATCGATTCCTGTCGTAGCAGAAGGCAATCAGCTCAAAGGTATCGTAACGGTCATCGACTTGGCTCGTCGTTACTTCGATGAGATCCAGCTCGAAAATTTGGCAGACAGCGGTATCACGTTCCAGGCTGTGAAAAAAAGCATTGATGGTACCGTTCTTTGCGGCGGCGACCTCGACCGCAAACTCTGCGGCCGTGTATTCGTAGCGGCTGGCGAACTCGCATTCGTTCGCGAAACGGTACAGGAACACTCCGTCGTTCTCGTAGGCGGTCGTTATACGGAGATCGAAGAATGCCTCGTTAAAGGCGTTGACGCGATCATCTTGACGTGCGGTGCACAGATGCCGGCAGAGCTCTTGAAACGTGCGGAAGAAAAAGGCGTTCTCGTTATCGCGACGGAACACAACACGCTCAGAAGCGTACGCCTTTTGTACCAGGCAGTACCGGTATCGTCCATCATGCAGACGAAATTGACGACGTTCGAAAAAGATGAGCTCGTCAGCGAAATGCAAGAAGTCATCAAAGAAACGAACTTCAACCACTACCCTGTCGTAGAAGATGGTAAGCTCGTTGGTATCATCCGCCGCGACAACCTCGTCGTACCGGAAAAAGAAAAGATCATCCTTGTTGACCACAACGAAAAAGGTCAGGCAGTAGAAGGTATCGCGACTGCAAAAGTCATCGAAATGATCGACCATCACCGTTTGGGCGGTATGGAAACGAGCGATCCGATCTTCATTCGCCATGAACCTGTCGGCTGTACTTGTACGATCGTAGCCAACCTCTACTGGCAGTATGGCGTAGAGATCCCGCAGAACATCGCAGGTCTCCTTCTCTCGGCTATCCTCTCGGATACCGTCCTCTTCAAATCGCCGACTTGCACGCCGAAAGATAAAGAAACGGCTGAAAAATTGGCTCAGATCGCAGGCGTCGACCTCTACGAATACGGCATGAATATGCTCAAAGCAGGTTCCGGTATCGGTGATATGACGGTTCCGCAGATCGTAGCCAACGATATGAAAGAATTCAAAATGGGCGACTATCTCGTAGCAGTCAGCCAGCTTTCCGTTATGGATACGAAAGAAGTCCTTGATCTCAAAGCAGACCTCCTTGCGCAGATGGCAGCTGTCAACGAAGCCAAAGGCTACAACATGTACCTCATGATGGTAACGGATATCCTCGAAGAAGGTACGTTCCTCCTCGTTGCAGGCGGTCCGCAGGCTGTCGTAGAAAAAGCATTCGATAAACTCGAAGATAATATGATCTACTTGCCGGGCGTAATGTCGCGTAAAAAACAGATCATCCCGCCGATGGTCAATGCGGCACAGGGTAACTAAATAAAAGCAGACGCTTCTCTTGATGAGAGGCGTCTTTTTTGTTTGAAAAATGTGCATTGTGGGCATGATAAGAGCGATATTTCGGAAAGGAAGGGATATAGATGAAACATCGTAAGTTCCTCTATTGTCACCACTGCGGCAATCTGCTCGGACTCATACACGATGCGGGCGTGCCGATCTCCTGCTGCGGTGAGTTGATGCAGGAGCCGAATCTCGTCGACATCAAGGATGGGTGTCGTATCCATGCGGACGGACAGACGACAGTCGTTGATATGAATTTCCCGCGTGATGGTGTTCCGCAATGGGTCTATCTCCAGACGGATATCGGCGGTCAGCGTAAGAAGACAGAAGGATTTGCCAAAGTGGAATTTCATCTTGGCGATCACGAAGAAGCGAGAGCGGCATACTGTTATTTTTCCGATCGAAATATCGGGATGATCGAGTGCTGATAAGAGGCGGAGCATTTGCTTCGTCTCTTTTTCTGTACAAAATCAGCGAAAAACAGATGTTTTTCAACAAAAAGTGTTACATTATATCTATTATACATAGGGAGTAGCGTGAAAAGTAGATTGACGAAGTAAAATCTATGATGGTACAATATAATGGTGTATAGCTAGGAATTTGAGGAACCTTTTTTGAAAGGTCGATTGCATACCAATAAATAACGGAAGGTGATGAAACGTGGAAAACTTGCTGAGAGTCGGCGTAGATATTGGTTCTACGACGGTCAAAATGGTCATCTTAGATGATGCCGATGTAGTTTTGGGGCAGTGGTATGAACGGCATTTTTCCAACATTAAACAAACCATCCGTCAAATATCCGAATATGCCCGTCCGATCTTAGAAGGCAGACGATTTTCTATCGTTTTCACCGGATCGGCAGGTATGGGGGTTGCTAAGAGTGGCAAGTTCCCATTTGTACAGGAAGTAATTGCGTGTACCAAAGCGATTCGATGCAGAATTCCGCAGACAGATGTTGCGATCGAGCTTGGCGGGGAAGATGCCAAGATCACGTATCTGAAAGATCCTGTTGAACAGCGTATGAATGGTGTTTGTGCGGGTGGTACGGGGGCGTTCATCGATCAGATGGCGACGCTTCTCGACTGTGATGCGGCAGGTCTTAACGAACTGGCGAAACACTACGAATCGATCTATCCGATCGCTTCCCGATGCGGCGTGTTTGCCAAGACAGACGTGCAGGCATTGATGAACGATGGGGTATCAAAAGAAGATATTGCGGCGTCGATCTTCCATGCGGTCGTCAATCAGACGATCGGTAACTTGGCACAAGGTCGTCCGATCACGGGGACGGTCGCGTTCCTTGGTGGGCCGCTCTATTTCTTATCGGAGCTCAAGGCAAGCTTTATCGATGTGCTTGAACTTCAAGATGAGCAGATCGCGCATTGCACCGACGGTTGTTATTTCGGTGCGCTCGGTGCGGCACTTAACGAAACGGATTTCCAAACGGACTATGCGTCGCTCGTGACGACACTTACGAATCTTTCGGATACGGGCGAAGCAGAGACGGAGACGCTTCCGCCGCTTTTTGACAGCGAAGAAGAGTACGAAGCGTTCGTGGCGCGCCACGACAAGACGAAGGTCGCCAGAGAGCCGCTCGACACGTATGAAGGCAAAGCGTATCTCGGTATCGACGCAGGGTCGACGACGACGAAACTGACGCTCATCAGCGAATCGGGAGCACTTTTGTATTCGTCTTACTGCGGCAACCATGGCAGTCCGCTCGATACGGTCGTCAGCGAGCTTAAGAAGCTGTATGAGGTGCTGAATGATAAGACGGAGATCGCATGTGCGGGTGTGACGGGTTATGGTGAGCATATCATCAAAGCGGCACTCAAAGTAGATGTCGGTGAAGTCGAAACGGTCGCGCACTTGACGGCGGCGAATCAATTCGCGCCGGGTGTGACATTCGTTCTCGATATTGGCGGACAGGATATGAAGAGTTTCTTCGTCCGTAATGGTGTCATTGATAATATCATGCTGAATGAAGCGTGCTCGGCGGGCTGTGGCTCGTTCCTCGAAGGGTTCGCGCGCTCGCTCGGCATCACGATACAAGAATTCGTACAGCAGGCTGTACGCGGGGATCATCCTGTCGATCTCGGTACGCGTTGTACGGTATTCATGAACTCAAAAGTAAAACAAGCGCAAAAAGAAGGCGCGACGGTTGCCAATATCGCCGCAGGTCTGGCGATGTCGGTCGTGAAAAACGCGCTCTTTAAAGTTATCCGTATCAAGCATGCGGAAGAGCTTGGCGAGAAGATCGTCGTACAAGGCGGTACGTTCTACAACGATGCTGTGCTTCGTTCGATGGAACAGCTTCTCGGTCGCGAAGTCATCCGTCCCGATATCTCGGGCTTGATGGGGGCGTACGGTATCGCCATCATCGCGAAACGCCGTGCCGCGGCAAGCGGTTCGACACTGCTTGGCAGAGAACAGTTGGCGCATTTTGAACATCACGCGGAAAACTATCGCTGCAACAAGTGCGGTAACCAATGCGTTATCACGGTGCAGCACTTCTCGGGCGGCGGCAAATATCAGATCGGTAACCGTTGTGAACGCGGTATCGGTCTTGAGGTAAAGAAAAACGAGATTCCGAATCTGTATGATTACAAATACAAACGTGTATTCGGCTATCGTTCGCTTCCTCTTGCGGAAGCCGAACGCGGCATGATCGGTATCCCGCGTGTACTCAATATGTTCGAAGACTATCCGTTCTGGCATACGTTCTTCACGAACCTCGGGTACCGCGTCGTACTGTCGGGCGTATCGTCGAAACATCTGTTCGAGATGGGCATGGATACGATCCCGTCCGACTCGCTTTGCTATCCTGCGAAGCTGGTACACGGTCATATCGCCGATCTCGTGAGAAAAGGTATCAAGAAGATATTCTATCCGTGTATTCCGTTCAACTGTAAGGAATACGAATCAGCGGATAACCAATACAATTGTCCTATCGTAACGTCGTATCCGGAGAACATTCGCTCCAATATGGAGAGCGTTCACGCGATATCGTTTATGCAGCCATTCCTCCCGCTCGATGACAAAAAACGCATGGCAGAGCGTCTTTATGAGGAATTCAGAGCAGACGGGCTCGGCAAACAAGAGATCAAGGCAGCGGTAGAAGCCGCTTATGCGGAACTCGATCGCTACAAAGCGGATGTACGTGCCAAAGGCCAAGAAGTGCTCGACTATTTGAAACAGACGGGCAAACAAGGTATCGTCTTGGCAGGCAGACCGTACCATATCGACGGTGAGATCAATCACGGGCTCCCCGAACTCTTGACGTCGTATGGGCTCGTCGTATTGTCGGAGGATGCGCTCCCCGCCAAAGAGATGCCGAAACTTCGTGTCGTCAATCAGTGGACGTATCATGCGCGTCTCTATGCGGCGGCTGAATTCATCCGTGACTATCCGAATCTCGAATTGATGCAGATGAGCTCGTTCGGCTGCGGTCTCGATGCCGTGACCATCGACCAGGTCAAAGAGCTCTTGGATGCGAACCAGAAAATTTATACCATCATCAAATTGGACGAGATCAACAATCTCGGTGCGGCACGTATCCGCGTGCGCTCGCTTCTCGCCGTACTCGAAGACCGCAAGGAACATCCGATGGTCATTCCTCCGCGCGCGGAAGAAGAACCGCGCAGAAGATATACTGCCGATATGAAAGAGACGCATACGATCCTTGCACCGCAGCTTTCGCCGATACACTTCGACATTCTGCTCCCTGTGCTGGCGAGATTCGGCTATCGTGTCGTTATCCCGCCGCTTCCGAGTCCGAGTGCTATTGCCGAAGGGCTCAAATATGTCAACAACGAAATGTGCTATCCGACTATCGTTGTCGTGGGACAGCTGTTGCAGGCGCTTCAATCGGGTCAGTACGACCTTGATAAAACGTCCATCATCCTTTTCCAGTCGGGCGGTGCTTGTCGTGCGACGAACTATCTTGCACTGATGCGTAAGGCGCTCAAAGATGCAGGCATGGGTCAAGTACCCGTATTTGCCGCATGGGGCAAGGATACGGACGACTTCAAACTGACACTTCCGATGATGCATGACGTCATCAAGAGCATGATATACGGTGACCTTTTGATGCGAGTGCTCCATCGTGTACGCCCGTACGAGCAAGTGGCAGGCAGTGCCGATGCACTCTATCGTAAATGGGCAGACCATTGCAAAGGATCGCTTCTTGCGGGTAAGAGCAATTTCAACGAGACGATCCGTCGTATCGTGGCAGAGTTCGACTCGCTTCCGATACACGAAGATATGATAAAACCAAAAGTCGGCATCGTAGGCGAGATCCTCGTCAAGTATCATCCGACAGCGAACAATCATATCGTCGAGCTCTTGGAACGTGAAGGCTGCGAAGTCGTACTTCCCGACTTCATCGACTTCTTCTTGTACTGCGCGTATGATAACTACGTGAAACACAAATATTTGTCGGGCAAACTCGAGAACAAGCTGAAAGCAGGCGTCTTCATCAAAGCGATGGATTTCTATCGCCATACGATGAACAAAGAGCTTGCGCGAAGCAGACGATTCCATCCGACGAAAAAGATCACTGCCATCGCCAAGGATGCGGAAAAACACGTATCGCTCGGTAATATGGCAGGGGAAGGTTGGCTGTTGACGGCCGATATGCTTGAGCTTATCAAGATGGGTGCCGACAACATCGTCTGCCTGCAGCCGTTCGGATGTCTGCCGAACCACATCGTAGGCAAAGGTATGGTGCGCGAACTTCTTCGCTCCTATCCGAAAGCCAACATCGCGATGATCGACTGCGATGCAGGTGCCAGCGAAGTCAACCAAGAAAACCGAATCAAGTTGATGGTCGCCGTAGCCAAAGAAAAGATCGCACAGCAATTGGCCGAGAAGGCCTGATCTGAAGAACAGTCTATCTTGATAGGCTGTTCTTTTTTTGTGCGAATTAGAAAAAACTTCTTTTTGGTGAAGCAATTCGAAATATGATATAATAATACTAGGAAATGAGGGATGCATATGAAGCAGACTTATCAAGAATTGATAACAAAAGCTGTCAATACGCAGCAGCTGACATATGAAGAGATAACGATGCTCCTCGGTGCGGGCGACGCACAACAGATGCTCGTGCGGGCGGCCGATGAGGTGCGAAGAAAAGCGGTCGGTGACGATGTGCATCTGCGCGGTCTCATTGAGTTTTCCAACCGTTGTCGTCAGAATTGCTGTTACTGCGGTTTAAGACGTGATAATCGCGGTCTGGAGCGGTACTATCTCAAGGAAGACGATGTGATAGACCTTGCACAGGAAGCCGTGCGATGCGGATATCGTACTGTCGTTCTTCAGTCGGGCGAAGATGCGTATTTTACAGCAGATAGGATGGCTTATATTATTCGCAAAATAAAAGAAAATGATGTAGCTGTCACGCTCAGTATCGGTGAAAAATCGCGTGAAGAATATCGTACGTATCGCGAGGCGGGTGCCAACAGATACCTTCTCCGTATCGAGACGACGAACGAAAAGCTCTATGCGAAGATGCACCCCGGGCAAGAACTTGCGAATCGTAAGCGTTGTCTCTACGACCTGAAAGAACTCGGCTATGAAGTCGGGACGGGGTCGCTCATCGGACTGCCGACGCAGACGGACGAGATGATAGCGAAAGATATCCTGTTCTTTAAGGAGCTTGGCGCGGATATGATCGGCCTTGGGCCGTTTATCCCGCATGATGATACACCGCTTCGCGCGGAGGCGGGCGGAGACTTCGACAAGAGCCTTCGTGTATTGGCTCTTGTCAGACTGCTCCTCCCGTATACGAACATTCCTGCTACGACGGCGATGGAGACGCTTCGCCCGAAGGAAGGTCGCAGACTTGCTCTCGGAGCAGGAGCGAATGTCGTCATGCTTAACGTAACGAGCAGAGACAGACGCGGGCTCTATCAGCTCTATCCGGGTAAACCACGGGCGAAAGATGAACCGATGGAAGATCGCTTGCGTCTCGAAGAAGAGATACGCGCGATGGGCAGAACGATCGGCATGACGCAAGGCGTGTCGAAGGCTTGGCAACAAGAAATTAATGAGTAGACTTATATTTAACAAAAATTAGGGGAATGATGATAATGGCACCGGGAATTGGGATCGATATGGTAGAAGTGGCACGTATCGCACGTGCTATCGAAAAAGGAGGTTTTAAAGACCGCGTTTTTACACCTGCGGAACAAGCATACTGTGACAGTCGCGGTGTGCAGAGCACGCAGTCGTATGCGGCCAGATTCGCAGGCAAAGAAGCCATTCTCAAGTCGTTCGGTACGGGGCTTCGCGGCGGTAAGCTGACGGAGATCGAAATATTACCGAACGAGCTTGGCGCCCCGACTGTGACGCTCAGCGGATATTTTGCACAGTTTTGTGCAGAAGAGGGCATCACACAGATCGTCATTTCTCTATCGCATGATAAAACGTATGCAATAGCACAGGCGATGGCTTGGAGGGATGCGAAATGAGATTGGTAAGTGTCGCAGAGATGCGTGAGCTTGAACGAGCAGCAATAGAAGATTACGGTGTACCGTCTATCGTTTTGATGGAAAATGCCGCGAGACAGACGGCAGACCTCATCGAGGCGAGACTCGGTAAACTCAAGGGCAAGCGTATCTTGATATTCGCAGGCAAAGGAAATAACGGCGGAGACGGTCTGGCAGTCGCGCGCTACATGTCAAATCGCGGTGCGGCGGTCAGAGTACTGTTTTTCGGCAATCCCGAAGCGAATCAAGGTGACGCGAAGATCAACAGAGAGATCATCGAAGCGATGAAGATAGACCTTATCGCGGTACACGGAGACCGCGATCTCGACCGTATCCGTCAGTCTATCGCCGTATCGGATTGTCTCGTCGACGCGCTCCTCGGTATCGGCTTTAGTGGACAACTGAGAGACGGTATGCGCCGCATTACCGAGATGATGAACGAGTCGGGCAAATATATCGTAGCCGTCGATGTGCCGACGGGCGTTCACGCAGACAGCGGGCAAGTCGCCGTCGGTGCCGTGCGCGCGCATGATACGATCACGTTCGGTGCGTGCAAGGTCGGCTTGGTGCTCTATCCCGCATCGGCACATTGCGGACGTATCACGGTAGCTTCGATCGGTATCCCCGAGAAGCTGGTCCTTCAGACGGGTGCGGTGCAAGTGATAGACGACAGCTGTACGGTCGATGTCGAAGCGAACAGACTGCCGTATGCACACAAAGGCAGCTGCGGCAGAGTCGTGATAGCGGGCGGGTCTGTCGGTCTGACAGGTGCCGCGGTGCTTGCATCGACGAGCGCGCTTCGCAGTGGTGCGGGTCTTGTCACGGTCTGTACGCCGAAAGCTGTTGAGCATATACTTGAAATGAAAACGACAGAAGCGATGACGATGGCGCTTGATGATACCGAAGCAGGTACGCTGGCGATGTCTGCACTCGAAGACTTGCTTCTCAAGGCAAATCGTTCCGACGTGCTCGTCATCGGACCGGGGCTCGGGCGCGAAGAAGAAACGATGGACTTGGTGGAAGCTGTCGTAAGACAGGCGGAAGTACCGCTCGTCATCGATGCCGATGCTCTCTATGCGCTTGCGCGTCATCCCGAAGTGCTCTTAGAAGCCAAGGCACTTCCTATCTTGACACCGCATCCGGGCGAGCTGGCGAATCTTCTTCATATCAGTATTGCACAGGTCAATGCGCGTCGTATCGAGATCGCCAGAGAAGCGGCCAAAGTATTCCACAGCATCGTCGTACTCAAAGGTGCGCGTACTGTCGTGGCATATCCCGACGGCGATGTGTATCTCAACGTATGCGGGAACGAAGGCATGGCAACGGGCGGCATGGGCGATGTGCTGGCAGGTGCGATCGGTGCGCTCGTAGGGCAAGGACTCTCGAGTCACGATGCCGCCGTAACGGGTGTCAGACTGCATGCGATGGCAGGCGATATCGTGGCAAAAGACGGTAAAATCGGCCTTGTAGCAGGCGATGTAGCGAATGCGATGAGACTTGCGGTGCGTAAACGACACGGTGACGCATTGGCTGAATTTGGCAAGGAAAACGGGGATAAAATGTTTGATTTCTTGACTTGACTCGATTATACTGGAGGCAGGTAAAGAAGCGGCGGAGGTGTAATTGTGGCCGAATTAAAACGAGTAATGATCAGTGTCCCCGGCAACCTGCTGGAAGAAATAGACGGTATTGCCGTGCTTATGAAACAGAGTCGCAGTCAATTGATTCGGGAGGCGATGCGTGATTATGTCGCGCAGAGCAAACGAAAGGCGACAATTGCAGCGATGAAACGCGGGTATCAAGAAATGGCAGAGATCAATTTAGCGTTAGCGGAAGAAGGGTTGTATGCAGATGCCGAAAATTTGGAGGTTTCCGAGTTGCTGGCAGCGGAGCGTGAATGACGATGGTCGTTAAACGCGGAGATATTTATTATGCGAACTTGAGCCCTGTGGTAGGCTCGGAGCAAGGCGGGCTTCGTCCCGTCCTCGTGATACAAAATGATATCGGGAATAAATATAGTCCGACCGTGATCGTTGCCGCAATCACATCCCAGATCGAAAAGGCCAAACTGCCCACCCATGTAGAACTCATGGCAGGGGAAGGCAGTCTGGAAAGAGATTCTGTGATATTGTTAGAGCAGATCAGAACCATTGATAAACGTCGTTTAAAACAAAAGATAACACACTTGGATGAAGAAGCTATGGCACGCGTGAATCAAGGGACAAAAGTCAGCTTGGGCTTGACGTCCTTTTAGATACACATTGGAGGAATCGACGCAGAAATGAAACGAAACGCAGTTTATCGGATATTGGTCGCTATCTTGGCGATCGCATTATTCGCTGTCGGTGGTTGTTCCTTTTTGGAACCGACGACAGCACCGCAAAAAGATGGCTTGACGATAAAAGTGCTCGATGTCGGGCAAGGGGATGCCATCTTAGTGCGCAGTAAAGAAAAGACGATCTTGATCGATACGAGTGATATCGACGAACGGGAACAGCTCGTTCGTCAGCTTCAAAAAGAGAACGTCAAAAAAATCGACGCTTTGATGATCACTCATCCGCACGCGGATCATATCGGAGGCTTCGCCGAAGTGGCGAAACGCTGTGATATCGGACAGATCTACGATAGCGGTAAAACGACTACGACAGCAGTATATAAAGATTACTTAAAGACGATCAAAAAGAAAAATATACCGTTCCATGTCGTTAAGCAAGGCGAGACGCTCGACTTTGGTGACGGTGTCCGTTTCGAGGTGCTCGGACCGCCGAAACTCAAGGGCGATGACGATAACCTCAACAATGCGTCTATCGTCGGACGACTGGTATACGGTGATTTCGCGATGATGTTTACGGGCGATACGGAAAGTGCCGCCGAAAAAGCCATCGTGAAAAAGTACGGCAAGCAGATGAAGTCTGATGTGCTCAAAGCATCGCACCACGGAAGCAAGACTTCGTCTTCCAACGTATTTTTGAAAGCAGTCACACCGAAAACGGTTTTGATATCGGTCGGTGCAGGCAATGACTATGGTCATCCGCACCAAAACATCATGAAACGATATCAAAAACAAGGCTATGACATCTATCGCACCGACCGTGACGGTACGATCACAGTCCATAGCGACGGAAGATCGTATACGGTCAAAAAGGAGACTGCAAAATGAAGATAACAGCGGTAGTCGATCGATTCGAAGGAGATAAGGCGGTACTTCTCCTTGCGGACGAAACGAAACAAACAGTATTTCCGCGCGTATGTCTGCCGCCCGAAGCGAAAGAAGGCGATCATCTTACGGTCACGATCGAGATGGACAAAGCGCGCACGCAAGAGGCACAGGCAGAAGCCGACAGTCTTTTGGCGGAATTGATGAAGTAGTACGCAGCAAGAAGAAAGCGGCCGTGGGCTGCTTTCTTTTGTCATAGAAAGGTTGACGAAACATGAAAAAACGAATCATGCCGATCATTATGATGCTGATCGGTATACTGTTTGCTTGTGCGGTCACGCATGCGGCCGCAGTCGAAAAAACGGAATATACGGTGCGTGAAGGCACGAATAGTGCTGTGGTGAATGTCATGATAACGTTTGACAGCAAGATAACGGAAGTCGTGCCTTGCGTCGTCGGTGCGACGGAATCGCAGCTGCGCGTGCTCTTAAACGGCGCGCACGTCGTCGATGTATCGAGAAACAGCCTTGATGGCAAGTATGCCAAAGAGATCATCTTCCAGCCTGCGGGCAAGACATTCGCGGAAGCTGTCATCAACTGTACGAAATCGATGCGTATCGCAGAATGTCGCGGCGAGATAAGAACGCAGACGGATGGGAAAAGCATCGTTATCTTGACGATGTCGCTGGCATCTCATGGAGACGGCAGTGGTGGAATAAAAGGCAAGACGATCATTCTTGACGCGGGTCATGGCGGCTCGGATTGCGGTGCGATCGGACCGAGCGGTGTTTATGAAAAAGACATCACGCTCGCCGTTGCCAAAGAGCTTCAAAAACAGCTCATCACAGAAGGCGCCAACGTGCTGATGACGCGCACGACCGACCGTGATGTCAGCCATCGAGAAGGTGCGTCTGTCGGCGTAGAACTTGGCGACCGTGTCGTCGTTGCCGAAGAACTGCAGGCAGACGTATTCGTCTCCATTCATCTCAATTCGTTTACCTCGCCCGATATCGGCGGGGTAGAAACGTACTATTATCAAGGCTCGCAAGAGGGAGAACGACTGGCGTATGCCGTACAGAAAAGTCTGATGGATCAATTCGACTTGAAGGATAGAGGCGTCAAAACGGCGAACTTCTATCTATTGAGGAATAGTTCGATGCCGTCTATCTTGACAGAGCTGGCGTTCATCTCCAATCCGAGAGAAGAGCAGCTTTTGATATCATCCAATGCACAGGCACTTTTTGCACAAGCGATCTTGACGGGATTGAAACAATATTTCTCCGCGTAAGGAGGTCATCATATGAAATGGATATTGCGATTGGGTCTGCTTGCGGTATTGGCATTTGCTGTCGTCATCGGCGGTAGTTATTATCACGACATCAAAGATGTCATCGGTGACCGCATCTCGATCTCGCTCGATAAGGAGCGGGCTGAGCAACGACCGCGTACGGCAGACGATGTCTATCGAAGCGAACAGTCGAAAGATGAACGAAACGTGACAGTCTATCGTGCGTCTTCTGATGGACAAGCGCTTGTCGGCGAGGTATATACGGTAGCCAAAACGGATGAAACGATCGCACAGGCGCTGGGGCTTCTTCTGTCGGAACCGTCCGACAGCAATAATTGGTCAACGATACCCGATGGGACGAAAGTGCGTTCGATACATTTTGCCAACGGTATCGCACGCGTTGATTTTTCATCCGAGATCGTGAAGAACTTCCGCGGTGGATCGGCAGGCGAGCTCTTGATGGTCGGCTCCATCGTCAATACGCTGACTGAGATCCATGGCGTGGAAAAAGTCCGTATCATGGTCAATGGCAAGCAAGTCAAAACGATCGGCGGTCATGTAGACTTATCCGAACCGCTCGGAAGAATGGAAGATCTGTTGAAAAAATAATTGTATTTTAATGGTAACCTTGTTATAATGAAAGCGAATTGAATAGTCAAACCACTAGGGGTGCACCACAGTGCTGAGAGGTCGTATATACGATAAACCCTTAGAACCTGAATTTCCGGATAATACCGGCGTAGGGAAGTGGACTTGCATCTAAAAGACGAGCTGCTTATCTATGGTTGGATAAGCAGTTTTTGTTTTGCAATAGTGGTGACATGACAGGAGGAAAAAACATGGCAACACAAATGAGTATGGCAAGACAAGGAAAGATCACAGACCAAATGGCGATCGTTGCCGAGCAGGAGGGATTATCTGCCGAGTTGATCCGCGAGCGCGTCGCGGAAGGCACGGTGTCCATCTGTGCGAACATCAATCACACCGCGCTTATTCCGCGTGGTGTCGGCAAAGGCTTGTCGACGAAAACAAATGCGAATATCGGCACGTCGAGCGCATTCCCCGATATTGCACCCGAACTCGAAAAACTCGATGCCGCTATCAAAGCAGGTGCCGATGCCGTCATGGACTTGAGCACAGGCGACAATATCGACGCAACGCGTAAAGCCATCATCGAACGGTCAAGCATCATCGTCGGCACGGTACCTATTTATCAAGCGACAGTCGACGCGATAAAAAATCGCGGTGCCGTCGTTGATATGACAGCGGACGATATGCTCCATGTCATCGAACAGC
>JAFPBC010000047.1 GCA_017390595.1 Selenomonadales bacterium
AACGCAAGGATACTTGCCGTCGTATAGCAACCTGCGTTGCCGACGATCTTCGCATCGCGGATACGGTCGCGATACCATTCTGCCAGACCGTATACTGCTTTTGCATCTTTATGCGTATGTTCTACATTATACCATTTTTCGTATACAGCCGTATCATAGAAGCGATAGTCACCGCCGAGGTCGATGATCTTCACATCGTACGATTCCAGTTGTTTCCCAATAGCCATAGCATGACCGTGCGGGAGACCGATAAAGATAACATCGGTATTCTCTGCGATCTCTGCCAGATCTTGAAGCGATTTCAGCTGAACACCGTCGTAATATTTATGCAAGTGACCGTATACTTTTGTAATTTCGGTGCCCGTCTGGCTTTCGGAAGTGATGTATCGAACTTCCGCTTCCGGATGATTCGCCAAAATACGCATCAACTCTTCGCCTGTATACCCGGTCGCACCGACAATACCAACTCGTATCATGATTTCATTCCTCCATCTCTGTAAGGTTCATATAATTATACATCACATCTGTATAATTTTTCAACCTTTTATTCACTTTTTTCTCCGAAATATTCCAGAAAAGTTGCCAAAACGGCCTCCGCCAGACGGTTTTGGTACGCGGTGTCACACAAAAGCCGTGCTTCTTCCCCATTCGATAAGTAGCCTGCTTCCAAAAGTACGCCTGACATAGACAATGATGACAGGAGAAGGACATGTGTATTGGACTGCGCCTGCCTGTGATTGCCCTTGGGGAAATCAGCCAGTCGTTTTTGCATCATCTCAGCCAAACGCTTGCTCTCCTCATTTTTCGGATGGTAGAAGACCTGCGCGCCTTGATACGTCTTTACTTTCGAGGCATTGCAATGGACGCTGACGAACACATCGGGGCGCGCCTCTTCGATGATAGCGATACGTCGTTTCAGGTCAGCACGTTTTCCGCCTTTTCCGCGCGTATAGTAATCGACATCGTCCGTCCGCGTATAGACGACCTCCGCGCCCACCGCCGCGAGCTTATCGCCAATACATTTTGCCAGCACCAGATTGATATCTTTCTCCACATGTGCATGATACTCCGCCCCGCTGTCGATACCGCCGTGCCCCGCATCGATAGCGATCCGTCTCCCCGCAAGCGGTGCATCCCCCATCGCCCACATCATTGGCGCCCCTCCCTGCCACAAAAGACAGAACAGTCCCAACCCGAACACCCAGCCAAACAGCCACCTTCTCACGATATTTTCGCTCCTTTCGCACGCGTTTCTCACTGATCCTCTGGTCAAACAGACGATTTTCCGCTACAATAAAAGGAATAGCAATCTTATGTTTTTATAGGAGAGTTGACTATGTTTTCCTTCATAACACGAATCTTCACATTTCTTATATTCCTTATCATTTTGTTCGTCGGCTGCTTCTTCTTCATGGACGGCGGTTCGATACTCAACCGCTACATCCCCGACTCGTATCGCACGACGGCAGAAGTCCGCGCGCTTCCGTTCTCGCCCGAGAACCTGCCCGACCTCGACTCCGATGCATGGACGCGTGCATATCGCTTCATCGCGCTCAAAGACGCTGTCAACAGTCGCACTCCGAAACTCGGCTATACGAAGATAGACGACATCGCACACAATATGCAATATGCCATCATCGCTTCGGAGGACAAACGGTTCTACGACCATCCCGGCTTTGACGTCGAAGGCATGATGCGCGCCACGCTCGTCAACATCCAATACGGCAAGATACAAGAAGGCGCCAGCACCATCACACAGCAGACTGTCAAAAACCTCTTCTTGACGGCAGACCGCACAGCATCGCGCAAAATGGAAGAGATACTCCTTTCGCTCAACATGGAAGCTCGCTACGAAAAAGCGGAGATCCTCGAAATATACCTCAACACCATCTATTTCGGCGATGGTTACTACGGCATCAACCAAGCCTCGCACGGCTACTTCGGCTGTCCGCCCGCACGCCTTACCCTCGCGCAATCGGCCATGCTCGCAGGCATCGTCCCCGCGCCGAGTCTCTACTCACCGCGCGCTGACTTCGCCGCCGCGAAAAAAAGACAAGCTCTCGCACTCAATGCTATGGTCAAAAACGGCTACATCACCGAAACAGAAGCCCAGAATGCCAAAGCCGCCCCCATCCGCCTCGTTGAAAAAT
>JAFPBC010000048.1 GCA_017390595.1 Selenomonadales bacterium
AGTCCTTCTTCCAGATCAAAGCAGAAAACTACTAATAACAACACCCCTAAAACAACTCAATATATATCCCCCCCAATCACAACAAAAAGGCCACCCGCGCTCGGGTGGTTCTTTTTTTGCGTGGAGGAGGGCAAGCAACTCGGCGATACTTATAGCGATGGGCGCATCTCTCCCTCCGTCATGGGTGACCCATGCCACCTCCCTCGTTAGAGGGAGGCACAGGATGGAGTGATATTATTAGACTTGATTTCACAGACTGCCATTTGCCGTATACCCCTTTTTCATTTCCCATCGTCCTCAACGGGTTCGGGTGTTTTCGCAGTCCTGCGCTAAGTATGTACCGAACCGTAGCGAGTGCATTGCGCCAACTGTCTGAGCGAACATAAGTGGAGCGAGTTTTGGCGCGCGGTTGTGTCTGCTATGTTTGTTATAAGTGACACGACCGCAAACGAAGCGAAGTGTGAGAATACATACTCGCAGGACGGAGATGGTCGCCCGAGACTTTTTGTTACTTTTTGGTCACAAAAAGTAAAAGAGGAGGGAAGAGCTACCCGCTGTGATAAAGCATACCTTGCGAGCTTGATACGCACCGCAAAAAAACTCCACAGCATAAATCAATCCCCCATCCTTTCCCCTCTCCTCATACAAACATACGCATCAAAAAAACTTACCCTTTTTCGTACATTTTTTCACGAATACGGGTTGCGTAAATATCACTATCGTGGTATACTATGCATAGATAAGTTGTTTTGTAAACATTCAGGAATTATAGGTGGTGGTTATATGCAGTTTAATGCAACGACGGACTATGCGTTTCGCGTAGCACTTCATCTGGCGTGTGCAGGCGATCGTATCGTATCGCGCAGGGAGATCTCGGAGAGCAACAATGTGACGACGATGTTTTTGCAGAAGATCATGGCATCTCTCATGGAGGCAGGTCTTGTGACGAGTTATCGCGGTGCGAACGGTGGATTCCGCTTATCGCGTCCGGCAGACGAGATCACGCTTCTTGATGTCTTGGAGGCGATGGAAGGCAAGGTCGTCCTCAATCGTTGTCTCGGCGATTACGGTGCGTGTTCGCGCAGTGCGGCGCCGCGTTGTTCGGTGCATCGTTCGCTGACGAAGGTGCAGGAGGCGTTCTGTGCGGAGATGTCACAGATCACGCTTGCGCGTCTGGCAGAAGATGAAATGGCACTTCATCATCACGAATGATAAGAAATAGAATGAGAAAAAGAGAGATGGGTCAAAAGGAGGAGTAAAAGATGGATGAGGTATTGTTGTCGCGTTGGCAGTTTGCCATTACGACGGTGTATCACTTTTTGTTTGTTCCGATCACGCTCGGCTTGGCATTCTTTATCGCGATGCTCGAGACGTGGTACGTGAAAACGGGTGAGGAGAAATATCGCTCGCTTACGCAGTTCTGGGGCAAAATTTTCTTGGTCAACTTTGCGATGGGTGTCGTGACAGGTATCGTGCAGGAGTTCCACTTCGGTATGAACTGGTCGGAATACGCTCGTTTCATGGGTGACGTGTTCGGCGCGCCGCTGGCTATGGAGGCTCTGACGGCGTTCTTCTTGGAGTCGACGTTCCTCGGTATCTGGCTGTTCGGCTGGGATAAGCTGTCTAAGAAGGTGCATGCGCTTTGCATCTGGATCGTAGCGTTCTCGTCGAGCTTGTCGGCGTTTTGGATCATCGTAGCGAACTCGTTCATGCAGAATCCGGTCGGATTCGCGATCCAGAACGGTCGCGCGGAGATGGTTGACTTTGTTTCGCTTATCACGAATCCGTATGCGGCTTCGATGTATGTACATACGTGGACGAGTGCTCTCGCAACGGCAGGTGTCCTGATCGTAGCGGTCTGCGCGTATCAGATCCTCGCGGGTCGCCACACAGAGATGTTCAAGTCGTGTATGAAAGGCGGTCTTGTGGTCGCTATGGTAGGTCTTCTTTCGGTCATGGGTACGGGTCATATGCAGGCTCAGATGATCCACGACTATCAGCCGATGAAGTCGGCAGCTACGGAAGCGATCTGGGATACGGTCGATCCGGCTCCGTTCTACCTGACGGCAGAGATCGATGAAGAAGAAGGCAAAAATGACGGTGGTATCAAAGTAGACGGTGCGCTTTCCGCACTTCTCTATAATAAATTTGAAGGCGAAGTCGTTGGTATGAACCAGCTGCAAGCCGAATATGTAGAAAAATACGGCGAAGGCAATTATATCCCCGAAGTATCGGCGCTCTTCTGGTCGTTCCGCGCGATGGTCATCGCGGGTTCTGTGATGATGGCAGTCGTCGGCCTTGCGTTCCTCGCGATGCTCTTCGGTCGCCTTGAAAGATATTCGCTTCTTCTGCGCGGTCTTATCATGATGCTTCCGCTCCCGTTCATCGCCAACTCTTGCGGTTGGTTCGTGACGGAAGGCGGTCGTCAGCCGTGGATCGTATACGGTCTTCAGAAGGTAGCGGATGCTGTGTCGCCGAATCTTACGACGACAGAGATCTGGATCAGTATGGTAGGTTTCACTCTCGTTTACGCGGCTCTTATCGTAGCGGCTCTCTGGATCGTGATGAAACATATTAAAACATTCGGCATGACCGAAGAAGCGAAGAAGGGGGCATCGTTATGGAACTGAATGTAATATGGTTCGTACTGGTAGCGGTACTTTTTATCGGGTTCTTCTTCCTGGAAGGATTCGACTACGGTGTCGGTATGCTCGTGAAACTTCTCGGCCGTGACGATACGGAGCGCGGTATGCTCATTCGTACGATAGGCCCTGTATGGGACGGCAACGAGGTATGGATGATCACGGCGGGCGGTGCGATGTTCGCGGCTTTCCCGCACGTATACGCAACGATGTTCAGCGGATTCTATCTCGCGCTGTTCGTTCTTCTCCTCGCGCTCATCATGCGCGGTGTCGCGTTCGAGTTCCGCGGTCAGGACAAGAGCCCTGCATGGCGCAACTTCTGGGAATGGTCGATCTTCTTCGGCAGTGCTGTTCCCGCGCTTCTCTGGGGCGTGGCTGTTGCCAACCTCATCGCAGGTGTGCCCATCAATGAAAAAATGATCTACGTAGGTACGTTCTTCGACCTCCTCACGCCGTACACGCTCGTGACGGGTGTCGCGTTCCTCCTCGTATTCCTCTATCACGGCAGTGCTTTCGTCACGCTCAAGGTCGTTGAGCCTCTCGCGGGCAGAGCGCGTGACATGGCACTCTATGCGGGCGGTCTCGCACTGTTCGCGGCAATCGCTTGCCTCGGTCTTACGGCTCTCTACACCGATGCGATGACGAGCGCACCCGCACTCATTGCGTTCGTGCTCGCGGCGATTCTTCTCGTCTTGTCGTACCTGTGCATGCTGTTCGATGTGTGCAAAAAAGCCTTCATCTTCTCGTCGCTCTCTATCGCGATGCTGACGGTAGGCTTCTTCGCAGGCCTCTTCCCGAGACTGATGGTATCGAGCCTCAACCCCGAGTGGAGCCTCACCATCTACAACGCGGCTTCCACGCCGTATACGCTGAAGATCATGACGATCGCGGCTGTCTGCCTCGTGCCGATCGTCCTCGCGTATCAGATCTGGACGTATTGGGTATTCAGAAAACGCGTCACTCCGTTTGACGACGCACACTATTAAGAATAACAAGGTCGCCTGCTCCTCTGAGGGGCGGCGACCATTCTTCTGTATTTTGAAAAGGAGCGTGATGATATGCGTTCGGACTTACTTCTCACCTTGACAGGACACAAGACAAGTCTTCCGCGTGACAAATACGGCAGACCCATCATGAGCGGCCCGCATGAGAATATCCTCATCAAGATGGCACTCGAAGAGAAAAAAGAAGCCCCCGACATGACGCAGTTCACCGCGGAGATGTTCGAGCTTGACGAGATGATATTCCGCCTCGCGTGCAAAAAGCTCGACTCCGAAGGCTGGATAACGGGCGCGGTATTTACACTTGACGACCGCGGATTCCCGACGAGCGTCGACCTTACGAATGTCCGCCTCACCGATGAGGGCAGAGAATTCGAAAAACAGCTCGGCTGATAACAGAAAAAGAAAAAGAACAGCAGTCTATTGGCTTGCTGTTCTTTTTGTTATATCGGCAGAAAAAAAGAGCCGACATTAAGTCAGCTCTGCGTGATGTATCAGGAGGCCTTCAGCTTGGTCAGTATATACGTGAAGATTGCGTAGGCGTACGTTTCGCCCATCTCTTCAACGAGCATATCATTGGCAAACGGGATGAGGCGGATCTTGTCGGCATCGAGTACGGTAACGACCGTTATCACCAATAAGATGATCATATCCCAAGGGAGCTTCTGCGTGCGGAGATAGGTAAACAATCTGCCGCGGATAAGCAGAATGACGGTCGCTGCCAGAAGTACCTTGACCGTCGGATGTACGAACGGGCCGTACGGGATCGCTTCGATCGGAGGGAACTTGCCCTCGGCATCTACCGGGAAGAATACGCGCCCCCAGCTGAGCTCTCGTCCCAGCATCAGCAGGCAGAAACAGGTGCCTGCGATCCACAGATAGCGTGTACGCCCTTTGGCACGACAGCTTTTCGCGATACAGATGAACGACGCGATGACGAGAAGGATCGATTGAATTATCTCGAATATGCCGTTTTCATTGCCGATATGCCAGGGAACACACGTATCGGCAAACAATATCAATGCGATAAAAAGAACAAGACCGAATATAAACTGACGTGACATAGAATAACTCCTTTGACAAAAAACGAAATAATACAAATAAAAAAAGAGTCCCGCCAAGGGAACATTATCAATAAGATGACTCTATTATATATAA
>JAFPBC010000049.1 GCA_017390595.1 Selenomonadales bacterium
GCATATTTTTCATCTTGGCAAGGAAAAAGAGAACTTGCCCCATGTGCTACACAATACATGAACGCTAAAGGAAAATCTCCCAACATAAAATAAAAAAGCGGAGAAATGACCTTGGTCACTAATTTCTCAGCAAGCGTACCGACCGCGGCACGCGCCAATTCTTCGCGTCCCATCATATCTGTATCGCAGTCAACAATATCAGACGCGCGTCTGCGCGCCTCAACAATATTACCTTCAGCAAGTGCTTCTCTGATCTCATAAGCAGATTCAGACAAACTGCGCGGCATGATCAAAAGCGATACGATCAAAATACTGCCCAGGAAATATCCCCACGGACCCAGCATCATCAATGCGATAGCCAACGCTATCGCCGATATATAAGAAAGCATGATCGTCGCACAAACAAGAACGACACCTTTTTTACGTTGCTTGGATGCATCTTCACTTTCATCCCACAGTTTCATCCCCAATGCAGCGGCGATACCGTTCGTCATCATTGCAAAACATTCCTTGGTACGCTTGTTACCAATGATGAGATCGGCAAGCACAACCAACACGATCATATATTTTTCCATTTATAAACCTCGATCTTATAAGATAATTGCATTTCGTTTTATCTCGGTTGCCAATCCGCAAGTTACCAAATATACTTCATCGGCAACAGATGCTACAAGCTGATTCGCAAGCCCTGCCAAATCGCGATATTCCCTAGACAGTGCATCGCCCGGTACAATACCCGCGCCGACTTCGTTCGTCACGAATATCACCGTACTGTCAGATGCTTTTGCACTTGCGATCAGTCGCTTGACCGCAGTCGTCACGACCTCATAATGACGCGCGATCTCTTCTTCATGATAATCTTTTAAAAGTGTATTCGTTATATAAAGAGTAATACAATCAAACAGTATCATGTCATGTTCTTTTGACGCGTCTTGGATCGCCTTCTCTGCTTCATACGGGCATTCATACGTTTTCCAAGAAGACGGTCTTCTCTGTTGATGAAGCTCGACCCGATACTGCATCTCTTTGTCATAAACTTGTGCCGTCGCTATGTATGCAACACGTTTACCGTATTTGGCAGCATATTTTTCGGCAAATGTACTTTTACCGCTGCGCGAACCACCCGTTACCAAAACGATCTTTCCCATCGAAATCACCTTCACCTTTTATCTCGCACTTCTATGCCGATTTCCCATATAGATATCGATTCTCCTGCCGATTGGCAGGAGAATGATGATGGCATATCAATACCGACTATATATCTTCTTACATTACAGTCACGAGCTTTTTTTCTTTGCTTCTGCCGCTTTTTGTTTCGCATTCATGAAGTCTTCGCCAAACGCTTTTATCGTGAAATAAAAACCAACGAAGAACGGCACATATTCTACGATGAAGCGCCACGCAACGGCAACGATACCGACCATACCGCTTGGCAAGAATTCGTTAAACAGAAGTACAAATCCGCCTTCTGCGATACCGGACCCACCCGGTGTCGGTGCAAAATAAAGCAGCAAGTTCAAAAGGACCATACGGCCGATGACACTGCCCAAGTCAAAGTCAACATTCATACCCAAGAAAAGCGCAGGCACGACACCATAGAGCGCCAACAAGCTGATACCCGATTCTATAAATATCACGAATACCATCTTAGGTGCCGAACGCAGCAATTGAACAGCCGAACGTATATCACGATACACCTGGAACAACATATGTCTGCGCGTACGACTGATACGGAATCCGAATCGTTTCAACAGTCGTCTTACCCAAGGCATACGAACAGCCAACACCAATACAAGCGTAAGTCCTACGAGACCGACCAACGCGCTGACGATCGTTTGACCTGCCAGCTGCGTCAACAGTGCCGTATCATGATAAAAAATGATAGGCAAACAACAGAGTAAAAACACGATAGACATCAGCGTTCTTACAACAACAAATACGGTCGCCATGCCCGTCGCTACACCTGCTCGCCGTAAGAACAGCAGTTGTGCCAGCGCGCCACCCGTAGCCCCCGGTGTGATGAGAGCCAAAAAGTAGTTGCCGAATACAACAGGCATCGTTTGCTTTAATGAAATTTTCCCATGCGAAATACCGACCATGTGAACAAGCCTCAGTCCATCGAACAAAAGCCCTATCGCAAGCGATACAAAAGCAAGTCCGATCGCCCATGGTTGAAACATCGTCAGATTCGTGACGGTATTGATATCGACGGTAAAATAGATAACACCGACCGATATCAGTACAACAAAGAACAGTAAGCCGAACAACCGCTTGTAAAACTTCGTCATAATCAAAAACTCTCCACTTAAAATCAGTCACATACGCTTCTTTTACGCATACGCGACACTACGAGTTACGCTTCTACAAACTCTGCATGACTGGCATACGCATTGTGGTTATGGATCGACTCTTGGTTCTCGCAAGTGACCTCGAACCAACGCACCCCTTCCACCGAACGCATCACCAATACAACATCACGCAGAATATCCTCTACAAACTTCGGATTATCATACGCCTCTTCTGTTACGACCTTCTCGTCTTGACGTTTGAGAAGAGAATATACAGGCGAGGATGCTTGTGCTTCCATATTGGAAACGATATCTTCGATCCAAAGTATCTTATCCATATCATAACGCACTTTTACACACATCGTACCACGCTGATTGTGTGCCCCATACGCAGATATCTCTTTACTGCACGGGCAAAGTGAAGTATACGGTACCGCCACCTCAAGCAAAAAGTCAAAAACGCCGTCTTTTGTCAAAGTCCCCATGAAACGGCAATCAATATCAACAAGACCTTTCATCTTGCTGGCAGGTGCCTCTTTTTCCAAAAAATATTTGAACGCCAGATCAAGATGCGCTTCTTCCGCTTCCAAACGGACGATGGCATCTGCCAAAATATCTTTCATCTCATGCGACGAGATCGGTTTTTGTCTCCACGCATTCAATATCTCGACAAAACGGCTCATATGCGTTCCTTTACACTCTTTCGGTAATGCGACCGTCATTTGGATCGTTGCCAAAACGGGCTGCATACCTCCATCTTTTTGTCGAACCAAAAACGGAAGTGCCAAACGGCTGATCCCGACTTTTTGGATCGCTATTCCACGTTTATCAATACTGTTTTGTACATCTTTCAATCCGTGTCACTCCCACATTACTTACAATCATCCGTTTCATACTCAACAGGGTCAACGATACCTGCTTCGCGGAATCCTTTCAAACGAAGCTGACAGCTATCGCATACACCGCAGGCCTTTTCTCCACCGCGATAACAGCTGTGCGATACGTGAAGCGGTGCACCAAGTTTCGTTCCGAGTTCAACGATCTCTTTTTTCGACAAGTTTAAAAGCGGCGTCTCTATCAAGATCTCTTTCTTATCGACCGCGGCCGCCTTCGTCGCATAGTTCGCCACCTGTTGGAACTGCTCGATAAACGCAGGACGACAATCGGGATATCCCGAATAATCGAGTGCATTGACACCGATCAAAATACGTTCCGCACCGATGGCTTCCGCATAACTGAGTGCATAGCTCAAAAATATCAAATTACGTGCAGGCACATACGTTACAGGCACCTTATCGCTCTTGATATCCCCGTCGGGCACATCGATCGATGTATCGGTAAGCGCACTGCCTCCGATGACGTTCATATTCGTCTCTATTACAATATGTTTTGCCACTTGATAGAACTCAGCAACCTTTTTGGCACTCTCAAGTTCAATGTTATGGCGTTGATGATAATCAAAACTGATCGGATACAGCTCATAGCCTGCTTCTTTGGCACATGCCATGCAGACTGTCGAATCGAGCCCACCCGACAATAAAATAACGGCTTTCACGAGATAGTTTCTCCTTTATTTCTGCTGCATTGCAGCTTCTTTGACACATTCTTGTACACGTTTGAGAGGCACACCCGTCTCGCGTGCGATTTTTTTGCAGTCTTCGTATTCCGGCATCACATTCGTTACCGTACCATCGACCGAAGATATCTTCACTTGCGCCGTACCGAGTTCGGTCGTGATATCTTTGAACTCACGTACTGCCACCTTGCGATCGACAGGATAATAACGGATACCGATCGTCGTCGTTTCTTCGAACAAAACACGACTGACGTCTTCAAAATATTTTGCATCGACCAGAACACTGACTTTGATAGCAGGTCTGTTTTTCTTCATGATGATCGGCGTCAAATACGCATCGACCGCTCCGACTGCGAATAATCGTTCGAGTACATATTCATAATTCTGCGGATTCATATCGTCGATATTCGTTTCAATAACGAGCTTCGTATCTGCCGCGGTATCTTTTTTCTCTGCAGTGACTTCTTCTTGCCACGTACCGAGCGTCATACGCAAGACGTTCGGTATCTCGAGATCCCAACCACCGGCACCATAGCCTGTCTTATCAGCAACAAAACCGCTCGGCATCGTCTCGGAGAACGTACCAAACGCAGACAAGATCGCCGCGCCGGTCGGTGTCGCAAGCTCTTTCATCACATCACCTTTATAATGCGGGATATGAAGAAGAAGCTCTGCCGTTGCAGGCGCAGGCACAGGCATTTTGCCGTGTGCGCAATGGACATATCCGTTGCCGACGTGTACTTTGGAATAAAATATCTTATCAATGCCCAATTTTTCCATGCAAATAACATTACCGATGATATCGACGATCGTGTCGACGGCACCGACTTCATGGAAGTGGACTTCTTCTATCGTCTTGCCGTGCACTTTCGCTTCTGCTTTCGCCAGATGCGTAAATACTTTGATGCTGTTGGCTTTGACTGTATCGCTCAAGGAAGATGCTTCTATGAGAGCAACAATATCAGGCAGATTACGATTCCCGTCGTGACTGTGACTATGTTCCCCATGACCATGACTGTGCGTATGACCACCGTGCGAATGATGATGGTTGTGATCGTGGTCATGATGGTGATGATGTATCTTATGCATCAATTTGTGCAAGAACGAGTGATCGTGGTCGTGGTGATGATGATGTCCATGACCTTGACCTGTCGGTTCTACATCGAGATGTGTTGCGGCGATCCCGCATTTGGATACCGCTTCACACGTAAAATAATATTCATCGGAAATACCGAGTTTTTTCAGTTCTGCTTCTACTTCGGCAAGTGACACGCCACAATCAACGAACGCTCCTAGGAGCATATTGCCGCTGATGCCCGAAAAACAGTCTAAATATATTGCGTTCATTCTAGTCCCCCAATTGATTGATGATGCTTGCCAGTCTGCCCGCACCGAACCCGTTGTCGATATTTACGACAGCAACACCTGCCGCACAACTGTTGAGCATGCACAAAAGCGCCGATAACCCGTGGAAATTCGCACCGTAACCGACACTCGTCGGAACAGCGATGATAGGCTTGTCCGCCATCCCGCCGACGACACTTGCAAGCGCACCTTCCATGCCTGCGACGACGATGATGACATTCGCCTGCATGATAAGGTCGTGCTGCGCCAATAAACGATGGATCCCCGCAACACCGACGTCGAATACACGCACGACTCGATTTCCCATTACTTCTGCCGTCAAAGCGGCCTCTTCCGCAACAGGGATATCGCTCGTACCTGCCGTCATAACGAGAACGAACTTGTCCTCATTGACAGGTTTTTTATCTTGATAAAGATAGATCAGTCTTGCCGCTTCGCTGTATAACGCTTCGGGCACGATCTTTTTTACTTCCTCATATACATCACGGCCTGCGCGCGTTGCCAAGATATTCTTGTTGTGAACAGCTAGTCTCTTGACGATCTCGACAACTTGCGGCGTCGTTTTTCCTTGACAAAATACGACTTCGGGGAATCCTTGTCGAACGGCACGATGATGGTCTATCTTCGCGAAACCAAGCTCTTCATACGGCATCTTTTTAAGCTGCGATACCGTATCCGCTTCCGACAGTTCTCCCGATCGAAACTTATTCAATATATCTGAAATACGCTGTTCGTCCATAATGTTATCTCCTCACTGCGTATAAATCTTGCTACGCCATTCCTATATATAATATTGCACATTCCTGCCGTAAATCCTGTTTTTGTATGACACCCAATTCATAAGTAAACAGCAGGAATATTTTTTATTGTAATTGTGTTTTCTTTTCTGTTGCAGACAAAAGCATCTCTTCCGCATGTCGAAGCGACAATTCCGTAACAGAGCCTGCCGTAAGACGTGCCAATTCTTCTATGCGCTCGCTTTCTTCGAGACATCTGACGCGACTGATCGTCTCCTCCGCCTCTTCTTGCTTCTCGACATAGAGATGCATATCGGCATAGCACGCGATCTGCGGCAAATGCGTAATACAGAGCACCTGCTTACGTGCCGCAATGACGGCTATCCGCTCGGCGACCATCTGTGCCGTCTGTCCGCCGATACCGCTGTCGATCTCGTCAAGCACCATCGTCTCAACATCTTCTTGCCAACTGCCGATCGCCTTGAGCGCAATGGCAAAACGCGATATCTCCCCGCCCGAGGCAACTTTTTGTATCGGCTGCGGACTTTGGCCAAGATTTGACGAGAACAATATCGTCACTTGATCGTTCCCCATCGGAGTATATGTACCTGTCTGCTGCACATCAAACGCAACACTTACATTCATCATACCGAGCTGTTTTAAATGATATACGATCTTCTCGGCAAGTTCCGTTCCGCTCTCTTTGCGAAGTACGGTAAGCGCATCTGCCTTATTCGCCATTTCACGACGAGCAATGCTCTCTTTTTTCTGCCATTCGCTGATACGCTCTTCGCGATGGAGTATCTCTTCCACCTCTGCTTCAGCTCGCTTACAATATGCCAACACATCTTCTATCGTCGGACCGTATTTTTTTCGAAGCTTATACAGAATATCTTTGCGTCGCTGCATCTGATCCATACGATTCGCATCATACGATAGATTCTGCCCGTAATCGGTCACATCACGCGCGCACTCTTCGAGCTGACAGACAGCTTCGCACACGACCGATACGTGTTCTTGGAATCGTTCTTCGTAGCGACAGACCGACTCCAACTCTTTTTGTATCTCGCTCAGTTGCGCCAAAGCACCGCTTTCTTGACGACTGCTGCCATAGAACAAACGATAACACTCACGAAGCGATTCGGTGATCTTCTCCGAATTCGACATCAACTTGATCTCTTGATCGAGTGCATCTTCTTCACCTGTTTTCAGTTCCGCGCCCGTGATCTCGTCTATCTGCCAACGAAGCATATCGAGTCTCTGCTCTTGCTCACCTTCCGAATCGGTAAGTCGAGCCAATTCTGCCGACGCAGATCTCCATGCATCGTACGACACTTGATATTCAGCCAATTTTTTTGCCGATGTCTTATCGTAACGATCAAGAAGTGCCAACTGCACAGACGGACGTAACAATGATTGATTCTCATGCTGTCCGTGCATATCGACAAGGTGCGTCGCCAACAGTTTGAGCATTTTGAGCGTAACGTGACATCCGTTTACCGTAATGGTATTCTTCCCCGCTGTTGTATAACGACGACTGATGATCAAACTGCCGTCTTCTTCCGTTTCGATACCTTCTTCTGCAAGGACAGCTTGAATAGGATGCTCTTTTGTAATTTCGAACACAGCTTCAATGCGGAATCCATCCGTACCGTGACGAATGTTCTCCACCGAAGCACGACCGCCCAGCACAAGTCCAAGCGCATCTATCAAAATAGATTTCCCCGCACCCGTTTCACCACTCAATACGTTAAGACCATCGCGGAACTGTATCTCTGTTTTTTTGATCAAGGCAAAATTCGATATAGAAAGCGATCTAAGCATATCGTCTTGCTCCCATTAGCGCACTAACGCTTCCAATTTACTGAGTACTTCGGGCACCGCTTCGGTCGGTTTTACAACGACGATGATATTGTCATCGCCTGCTACCGTACCGATGATACGCGGCCATTTTACATGGTCGATCGTAGAGGCAACAGCCTGCGCCGTACCCGGAAGTGTTTTAATGATAATAATATTTTCGCTGAAGTCAAATCCCGTAACCGAGTCTTGGAACATGCGTGCCATGCGCGACTGAGAAAACATCACATTTTTCTCCATCGGGAACGCATAACGATAACGGCCGTCACCGCTCGGAACTTTCGAGAGCATCAATTCTTTGATATCACGCGATACTGTCGCCTGCGTGATCTCGATACCTTGTTTACGCAATTCTTCGGCTAAGTCTTCTTGCGTTTCAATGATATTTTGTTCGACGATCTCTTTTATTTTTGCATGACGAACTATTTTCATCGGTTTTCACACCTCACTTTTTCTATTACAAACAACATCGGTGCCGTATCTTTGTGGTTGATCATACGGAACGAACTGACCGTATAATATCGTACGGGAAGCTCTGACAACTCGGCAAAAAGTCTTTCTTGTTCTTTTGCGCCTGCTGTATGTCCCGAATACGAAACTACGGTGACCATCCCTCCGACCGATAACTTTCGCACCATCGTCAAAATTGCTTTCATCGTAGAGTCTGCTTGCGTCGTGATCTGATGATCACCTGTCGGCAGATATCCAAGATTGAACATCGCCGCGTCGATCTCGTCCGTAATATGCGATTCGACATTCTCATGACTGTCAAGCACAAGCCGCACCTTCTCTGCTACCCCTCGCTCTTCGGCAAGACGCTTCGCGGAATCGAGCGCATCTTGTTGGATATCGAACGCATACACAACACAATCGTCACTGCTATGTTCTGCCAAAAATACAGTATCATGTCCGTTGCCCGCTGTTGCATCGACGACACATTTCGCCGAACCGAGTATCGGCATCAGCATCAGATGCGCGAGCGTTTTACTATTGATCCGTTGCATATCAATTACTCCGTTCTAATTTACTTTTGAACGTTGCATAATAATTTTTATCATAGAATTTCAAGAACTTCATCTTGCAAGGCGATTCTTCGATCAATATCTCATCACCCGTAAGAAGCGGTTTGGTAACCTGTCCGTCAACTGTGCATCGTACACCCGCCTTCGTATCAAGTACGGTAAGACATACTCTTTCACGATGCGAAATGACCATCGGTCTGGATTTGAGCGTATGCGGACAAACAGGTGTTACAATGATGAGATTGAGATTCGGATTGACGATCGGACCGCCCGCCGAAAGAGAATATCCCGTCGAGCCTGTCGGCGTCGCTACGATGATACCGTCTGCCATATATTTTTCCATCAAAAAATCATCTATCCGCAGATTAAAATGCATCATCGTCATACTGCCTTTTACAACGACATCATTCATTGCCGTTGCGATAGGCGTGACCTCACCGTCGCGTCTGACCGATACCGAGAGCATCATACGTTCTTCTACCGTATATTCTTCTTTGAGTATCTGCGACAACTTTTCTTCTATCTCACCACGTTCGATATCGGTAAGAAAGCCGAGCGTTCCCATATTGATGCCGCACAAAAGAACATCATCATTTGCCAGATAGCGCGCCACACCGATGAGCGTACCGTCACCACCGACAGGGATCGCGACATCAAGATCGATGCGCTCTTCGATTCGATTCATGCGACAATCATAGACATTGACCTCAACAGGACGGATCGTCTGATTCTCCAAGTAATCGAGAATTTGATTCATCACCGCTTCGGCGCCTTCTTTTCGATAACTGGGGAAAATTCCGATTTTCAATGTTTTCATAACGAACTCCCCTTTATTTATCAAGCTGAGCGTGTGCTTCGTCTACCACACGGTCGATATCTTCTTCGACCACCATCATATCCGAAGCTTCTTTTTTGAGATGTATCAAATATTCGATATTACCTTCAGGTCCTTTTACAGGCGAATACGTCAGCCCACACGGATGGAGCTGAAGTTCCTGCGACAGCTGATAGACCTTCACAATAACTTCACGATGTACGGCAGGGTCGCGTACGACACCTTTTTTGCCGACTTTTTCTCTCCCGGCTTCAAACTGCGGTTTGATAAGCGCGACAAGTTCGCCATCTTCTTTGAGAAGTGTTGCCGCAACAGGCAAAACCTTATCAAGCGAAATAAACGCAACATCGATCGAAATAAAATCAACGGCTTGTCCGATATCTTCAAGCGTCACATTGCGGATATTCGTTCGCTCCATATTGACGACACGCTCATCTGTACGAAGCGACCAAGCAAGCTGACCGTATCCGACATCGACCGCGAATACTTTTATCGCACCGTTTTGCAGACCGCAATCGGTAAACCCGCCCGTCGAGGCACCGATATCCATCATTACTTTTCCGTCAAGCGTAATGGGGAACGTTTCCATCGCCTTTTCGAGTTTCAAGCCGCCACGGCTGACATATTTCATACCACCGTCGACACGGATAACGGCATCTTCTTTGACCATCGTCCCTGCCTTATCGGCTTTTTGATTGTTGATATATACATTGCCTGCCATAATAAGCGCGCGAGCCTTTTCACGACTCTCTACCAAACCTTGTTTGACAAGCAATACATCTAAACGTTCTTTTGCCATAATCTTATTGTACTCCATTTTTCTCTAAAAACAGTTCTGTCTGACGTGCTATCCCCGCTTCATCAAGTGCCAAGTCTTTTAAGAGAAGCGCACGAGCACCATGCTCGATGAATCGGTCGGGAATACCGAGACGCAAGACCTTCACATCGTGAAGTCCCGCTTCATTGAGCATCTCCATGACCGCCGAACCGATACCACCGTGAAGCGCATTCTCTTCTACCGTCACAAGACAGCGGTATTGCATCGCTGTTTTTATGATCAATTCTTTATCAAGCGGCTTTGCAAAGCGCAAGTTGATAACACCTGCTTTGACATTCTGCTCCGCAAGGATATCTGCCGCCAACTCACAATTATGTACCATCGTACCGAGCGCAAGGAAAGCAACATCACTACCTTCACGTACGACTTCACCTTTGCCCAACGGTAATATCGAAGACTCTGCTTCTATTTCGACACCAAGCCCGCTGCCGCGCGGATATCGAAGCGCGACAGGGTGCGGATACGCTATCGCGGACACCAGCATACGACGAAGCTCGTTTTCATCTTTCGGTGCCATGATCACGATATTCGGGATCAAGCGCAAATAGCTGATATCAAATACACCATGATGAGTCGGTCCATCCTCACCGACAAGACCCGCACGATCTATCGCGAACACGACCGGCAGATCCTGCAAACATACATCATGTAAGATCTGGTCGTATGCACGCTGTGCAAATGTCGAATAAAGCGCCACAACAGGTTTCTTGCCGGCCATCGCCAGCCCTGCCGCAAGTGTCACGGCATGCTGTTCGGCTATCCCCACATCAAAGAACTGTTTGGGAAATCTCTGCGAGAATTTCTTAAGACCCGTACCTTCGGGCATCGCCGCCGTAATACCAATGATATCGTCATCTTTTTCGGCAAGTGCAATGAGAGCATCGCTGAATACCGATGTATAGCTCGGTGCAGACGGTTTTTTATGCACTTTGCCCGTTTCTACGCAGAACGGTCCCACACCGTGGAACAAGTCGGCATGTTCTTCGGCGGGTTTGTAGCCCTTGCCTTTTTTCGTCAAAACATGGACAAGAACAGGCCCTTCTCTGTGCTTCGCTTTCGTCAACATCTCAGTAAGAAGCTCGATGTTGTGTCCGTCGATCGGCCCATAGTAATGGAATCCCAATTCTTCGAAGACCATACCGGGCGATACAAGAAGATAGCTTAATCCGTCTTTCATCTTCTTGACTGTTTTGAAGGCCTTATCCCCAACAGCAGGAATCTGCTTTAAAAATGTTTCTGCATCTTGTTTTATCTTATTGTACGACGATGCCACACGTGCTTTGGATAAATATTCCGAAAGCGCGCCAACATTTTTGGCGATAGACATTTCGTTATCATTCAAGATCACGATCATATGCGCGTCCGTATCACCTGCATGATTGAGCGCCTCGAACGCCTGTCCGCCCGTCATCGAACCATCGCCGATAACAGCCAACACTTGATGATCTTCGCCGTTCATATCACGCGCAAGTGCCATACCGAGCGCCGCAGAGATAGACGTACTCGAATGTCCCGTACCGAACGAATCATGTTCGCTTTCTTTCGTCTTCGGGAATCCGCTGATACCATCTTTCGTGCGAAGCGTATGGAATCGGTCCGCGCGACCTGTCACGATCTTATGGACATACGATTGATGACCTACATCAAATACGATCTTATCTTTCGGCGTATCGAACACACGATGGATCGCAAGTGTAAGTTCTACCACACCCAAATTCGGTGCAAGATGACCGCCTGTATGTGATACCGTCTCGATCAGCAGTTGTCTGATCTCCTCGGCAAGTTTCTTTATATCTTTGAGCGACATATTTTTTATCTGATTCGGCGACACGAGCGTGTCTAATAGTCTAGTCAACCGAACACCTTCTTTCTTACAAAAACCCTACCCTATATTATAGCATAAAAATACATCAATTTTGAAAATTTTCTTAAATTCTTTCGCCATTATGCTAAGTTATATGCGATCAAAAAGCCTAATACCGCACCTGCCAATACTTCCAGCGGTGTATGGCCGAGAAGCTCTTTCAGTTCACGTTCCGGCAAGATATGCTCCGATCGCAACTGCTTTATCAAGCGATTCAAAACACGCGCCTGCTGTCCTGCCGCTTGACGAACGCCTGCAGCATCATACATAACGATACTGGCCAAGATAAACGAAAGTGCAAACGTCGACGATGCAAGACCTTCTACCATCGCCGCGGCAGTTGCCATCGCAACGACAAACGCTGTATGAGAACTGGGCATACCGCCCGAACCGAACAATCGTTCCAAGTCCAATTCTTTTGTCTTACGATACACCAAGACCGTTTTGATGATCTGGGCCGCCGCCCATGCAAGAACGGCACTGACAAGGATATGATTAGAGAGCAATGCCTTTACAGCACTTTCCACGTTAAGCACCTCAGCTTTCGCGTTTTAACAAGTATTCTACCAAGTCTTTGAGTACCGCACCGCGTTCTCCAAACATCGCGAGTGCTTCAATAGCATCATCGACGGTTTCTTTTGCCATTTGCTGTGCGATCTCGACCGAATGAAGCGTCACGTATGTCGATTTATTATTTTTCAGATCACTGCCGACAGGTTTGCCGATAGCTTCTGCTGTACCGATGACATCGAGTATATCGTCTGTTATCTGGAATGCCAACCCGAATTTTTCTGCGTAAACGGTAAGTGCTTCCACTTCTTCATCCGATGCACCTCCGAGGATAGCACCCGCACGAACGGCCGCACGGAAGAGCGCTCCCGTTTTCGCGCGATGCATCTGTTGAAGCGTATCTAAGGAGACAGCTTTGCCTTCCGATTCCATGTCGATAACTTGTCCACCGACCATGCCTTCGGGGCCCGCCGCCGATGCGATCTCTTTTACTACCCTAAGAAGCGTCTTGGGTTCCACTCCTTCTTGCGAAAGCATCGTTTCAAACGCATACGTCAAAAGAGAGTCACCCGCCAAAACAGCAATGCCTTCTCCGTATACTTTATGATTCGTCAACTTACCGCGACGATAATCGTCGTTATCCATCGCAGGCAGATCATCATGTATCAACGAATACGTGTGTATCATCTCAAGACCACACGCAACATTGAGGAACTTGTTCCCATCCGCACCGACTGCATCGGCCGCCGCCAAAAGAAGTACGGGACGAAGTCTCTTACCGCCCGCGAACAGACTATATCGCATCGAATCAAAGATCGTAGGCGCGATCTCTCCTTCGATCGTCATTGCTTTTTGAAGCGCTTCATCAATAAGCGGGAGTTTTGCTTTACAATACGCTTTAAACATGGTTTTCTTCCTCCAATACGAGCGGCATCTCAACGATCTTATCTTGTTCTTTCTGCAATACTTTATCCATCGCGGCTTCCGCCTTTTGCAATCTGTCTTGACAGATCTCTACATATTCCATCCCGTCTTCAAATGTTTTAATCAACTCCGAAAGCGGCAGATCACCGCTTTCGAGTGCACTTGCCGCTTCTTCCAATCGGAGAAGCGCATCTTCAAACGACATTTTATTTTTCTCTGTTTTTCTCATCGTTGTATCTCCCTTTCAACTACCTTGAGCGATAATCTTCCATCTTCCAACTTCGCATAGACCGTCTGTCCGTCTTCCACCAGTGCGACTTGACGCACAAGCACGCCGTCTTCATCAGTCAACATACTGTACCCTCTTCGAACAGCCTCCTCGGGATCGAGCATCCGAAGCCTTTTCTCCGCAAGAGTGAACCGATGTTGTTTCTCGGTCAATGCTTTTTCCGCCCGCTTGACAAGCTGTTCTCGCAAAAAATCGACCATCTGCCCTTTCCGCTCGACAGACACAGTCAATCGATTCATCATCTTTTCTGCCGAATATTGACGATACGCCGTCTCTTTCTCACGTAAAGAGCGCCTTACTGCTTGCAAGAGGCGATTTTGCTGCGCTGATATCTGCATCTGCCATTCGGCGTAGTCCAATACAGTAAGTTCTGCCGCATGAGACGGTGTCGCCGCACGCATATCTGCCGCAAAATCTGTCAACGTGAAATCTGTCTCATGTCCGACTGCCGACACGACAGGTATCTTCGACGATGATACAGCACGTACCGTCAGCTCTTCGTTGAATGGCCAAAGGTCTTCCATCGAACCGCCACCGCGTCCGACAATGAGCACATCGACGGGATACTCCTCATTAAACATACGGATCGCTTCTGCTATCTGCGGTGATGCCTTATCGCCTTGCACCTGCACAGGGCACAAGATGAACTCCGCGTTCGGATTGCGCCTTTTACCGACTTTTAAAATATCACGCAGAACAGCCCCCGTTGCGGAGGTAACGATACCGATCTTTTTCGCAAGCAAAGGAAGTCGCTTTTTGCGTGCCATATCGAACAGTCCCTCGGCTTCCAATTTCGCCTTCAGTTGTTCATACGCCAGACTCAGCTCACCGACACCTTCGGGCAACATTCTGTCTGCATAGAACTGATACTGTCCGTCTCGTTCAAAAACGCTGACAGAACCGCCCGCCGTCACCTTCATGCCGTTGGTCGGGCGGAATTTCAGATACTGCGCTTTTCCGCGGAACATGACGCAACGGATAACAGCACCTGCATCTTTGAGCGTAAAATAGCAATGCCCCGACGAATGCAGTTTAAAATTCGATATCTCACCACGCAGATACAGATTCTTAAGCGTTTCGTCTTGTTCTACTCTATTTTTAATATATTTTGTTATTTCGGTAACCGAATAAACATTCATAGACTTCTCCTAATTATAAATTCACAATTCTATCATATACCATATAAGAAAAAAAAACCAGACCTTATGTCCGGTTTTCTTATCGCTTCAGCCAAGCGGTATAAGCCGCTCCCATTGCATTATCGGGGCTGTATACAGCTTCGGGATAATACAGTTCTGCTCGTATTCTTTTTTTCTTAAAATATGTCTTGAGATAGTTTCTGATATACGTGTTCGACATGACACCGCCGACCATCAAAATATCTTGGCAGCCTGTTTCGGCAACCGCATTACGAAGAAGTCTGGCAAGTGTCTTACCGATACATTCTTCTACGCCTGCCGCCATAGCAGCTCTATCATACGGCTTTGTCATCAAACGCTGTGCATGGCTTTCGGGCCCTGCAAAACTGACCGACAATCCGCGTACCGATACAGGAAGTTCAACGGCATTATCATGACCGTCACGTGCCAATTCTTCGAGCTTCTTCCCTGTCGGGAACGAAAGCCCAAGCGCAACACCGATACGATCGACGAACTGACCGCCGTGTAAGTCTATGCTGCCGCCGAGAAGTTCTACCGACTCGATGATGTCACCGCTACGACGAACACGCACCAATTCGGTCGTTCCGCCCGACACGTGCATCGCTAAAAAATCTTCGCTCACAAGCTGTTTGCACGACCATAATCCTGCATAAATATGTCCTTCCTGATGACTGATACTGTGGATCGGCACCTCAAGTGTAGACGAAAGGACGCGTGCATAACCATGCCCCGCCAAAAACGCAGGCATATAAGAACCTTCCGCCCGTCTCGGCATCGTCGAAACACCGATACCTGCAATATGCACCCCGTCGATACCATCGATCGCATCTTCCCAAAGCTCGGGAAGATTACGCATATGTTGGAATACCATTTCAGATTGTGCAAGCCCGCGTTTGCCTTCTTTTACTGCCAAAATACGACGGTTATCCGCTACACGATTGCCGTCTTCATCAAGAAGTGCTACCGATGTCGTATAACAGCTTGTATCGATACCTACATAATACTTCACGGCTATTCCTTCGCCGCGCGGGACAACTTACCGAGCACACCGTTGATAAACTTCGGCGAACGGTCTGTACCGAAACGTTTCGCGAGTTCGACTGCTTCATTGATAGCGATCCCGTCATCGATCTTTTCTGCTTGATGTTTCATCTCATAAACAGCAATACGCAAGATATTGCGGTCAACAGCAGGCATACGCGATACTTTCCAGTCTTGTGCATACATCGACAATTCCGCGTCGATCGCTTCTTTTTGTGCTGTTACACCATCGACCAACTGCTGTGCGTACATCATTGCACTGCTCGTCAAGGATTTATTTTCTTCTTTGATATTTTCTAAAATAGATTGTGTCTCTGCTTCATTGAATTCCAAATGGAACAACGCCTGCAAAGCAAATTCTCGTGCCATACTGCGACTCATACTTCACCTGATCCCTTCTGCTTATCTGCGATAATGAAACGGCCAAAACCGATCTATCATTTCTACAATACTTTCTTCTTCATCGACACGTTTACCGATAACATAACCAAAGACCCCACACGCTACAATGAACAGGGTATTGAATAAACCGAATACGATGATCAATATGCCGACAAACATACCGATAATGGCACCGACCGTTTTACCGTTGTGGTCTTGCCATAGATTTTCCAATAATTTCAGATTCATTTTTCCACCCCATCTCGATTAGTTAACGCGTCTTTTCACTTTGAACTGATTCGAAATGTCTTCTACCATGACTTCAATGTCGCCAAGTTCCAATCCTGCCGTCGTTTTCATGTAATCTTTCACACGCTCTTTGACTTCATTGGCAACTGTCGGAACATTGCAGTCGGGGCTCACGATCAAACGGAGCGAAGCACGAATACCGCGTTTATCATCATGATGAGAGCGGATCTTTACACCGCGTACACCTTTGATCGAGCAGGTGATATCTTCCAACAGATTTTCGATAGCAGACATCGAAATATGAACATCACCGAATTCTGTTTTGTGAATGATCATTTCGCGTTTGCTCGGGCGACGATGAATGAGCAAGAAAAGCCATTGTACGCTGACGCCGAGCAACACGAGCCCGATGATCGCCACCTGCCAATTGTTGTAGACATACTGTGTGAAACTGTCTTCGATCAACGCAAGCGGGATAAGACCCAATGCCGCACCGATGACTCCACAAGCAAAAACTGCCAACAGTATATTATAAATAATAAAAATAATGCGTCCTAGTGTTTCCATAACTGCTCCTTCCTAACGTACCCGAATATCTTCCTCTTTGCCTTCAGCAAAGCCGACACCTTGCACATGAACATTGACTTCGATGACTTCAAGTCCCGTCATCGATTCAATGGCTCTTTTTACATTTTCTTGTACCGTCAATGCAATATCGGGAATACGCACACCGTATTCTACAATGACAAAAAGGTCTACTGCGGCTTCACGCTCACCGACCTCTACTTTTACACCTTTGGCCATATTCTTTTTCCCGAGCATCTCGGCAATACCGCCGACAAGCCCGCCACTCATGCCCGCAACACCGGGGATCTCCGTTGCCGCCAAGCCTGCTACGATCGCCACGACTTCATCGGCAATGCGTATCGTGCCGACATCATTATGTTCGATTCGATCAAATTTTGTATCCATACCACCCCTCCTAAATTTAGGATGACTTTTTAATAAAAAAATGTCTATTCGCTTTATTATATCAAACTTTCTTCTCTTATACAAACAGTTCCTGTCGATTCTGTTACGGTTTCGCACGAATTAAAATATGTTCTTTTTTTACACCGCTGATACGTTCGATAAGCGATGACAATTCAATGACCTCTTCTCGCATCAGGGAGTCTGTCCGCACGATGACGGTAGCAGAATCACTTTGGCAAAACACGAGCGCATCATCGAAACCTCTCGCCTTGATGATCGTCTCGATCTCGGATTCTGCTTGACGATTCTTATCGGACTCCCAAAGTGCCGTCTGTTTTTCTCGACGCACCGTTTTGTCCTCCTCTGCCTCGATCGCTTGTGCAAGCAGTTCGCGCGCTTCGCTTCGATGTCTGTCACGCGCGATGCGAAGCTCGATATAATCATCCGTTTTTATCACATCTTCCGTTTGCACCATAGCGGGAAGTGATTCCTCTTTCGTTTCACTCTGCCATATCACGACTGTACTTACAAGAAGCATAACAAGCAGACACCCCAAACCAATATACCGTTTCCACTTATTCCAGCATATCATCTTGCTGTTCCCTCCCGTTTTTTAGCTAATACTTTGATACGATACGCAGCTACGCCCGTCGCCGTTTCGACCGCGTCACGAATATCTTCCCGAACAGCAGACGAAGTACCGCCCTCGGCAACGACAAGCACACCTTTGATCACAGGTCTGAGCGTCCGTTTGGCAATCGGCGACTCTGTTCCGTTTTCGCGCCGCATCGGCAACTCTTCCGTTATCTTCTCTTCTATCGTCGAAGCACCATTTTTTCCTTCTGTTACGGTACGCTTCTCATGTGTACGATTTTTCTCATGTTCTATCCGTTTTTCTTCCTCTATCTGTACGATAACATCGACAGCCCCCGCACCATCTATCGAAGACAATATCTTCTCCAATTTTTCTTCCCATGCTTGTTCATCCGAACGTCTCACTTCGGCCGTGTATGTAATATCACTACTCGGAGATACTGCTTTTTCTTCTTCGAACAGCGGTGCACCGAGCATCAATGCCAATCCCAATCCGCCGACAGCCATCAATCTCGGATACCGAACGATATCTCTCCATCGATGCCATATCTGCCGAATCTCTCCGTTATCTTTTGGGTTCATCTTTTTTGCCTCCTTGCATGACCGATACCACACCATACGGTAGTTCAAACGCATCACAAAGTTCTCTTGCCAGCATCTTGCTCGGCATCTTATCCATCGTGATAATGACCGACTGCACAAAGGCCTCCTTATCGTTCAGTTGTACGTTTACTGCAACACTCGCCCCATAATACCCTTTCTCCGCCAAATACGATGATATCTTATACCTCAGACCTTGTTCATACGCAGTTGCCATAAAGGCGGGCGGGTCTATCGCATGACCTGCCGAGCTGTGTGACAAGTCTTGCCGAGATATCTCCATCGGATGATGATCATATATCCATACAACGACAGGTTTTAAGATCGTTACCAAAAGCAGCAGGCCCGCTACGACACGAACAAAATTTTCTACCGATGAACGAGGTATCAGAAGTTCCAAAAAAACGATAAACACCAACAGTACAACGATCTCACGCATCCATCCGCTCAAAAGCTCCATCTCATACCTCCTAGCGCATCATGACAGACATACTGCCAACTCCGACGATAATCGTGATCGTCAAAAAGAAAATGAGCGCGACAGATAGCGTAACAGCAAAAAGCAACAGTATATGCGTTCCGAGTTGTGTCAAACAGCTTGCCAGCCGCTCTTCTCCCATCGGTTGTATCAGCGCGCCGCCCGCTTTCATCAAAAATGCCAGTACCAAAAGTTTTATAAGCGGAACAAGACAAACGGTCGCGACCGTCACCATACCGAAAATACCGACTGCATTTTTTAAGATAAGCGATGCTCCGAATATCACATCGACCGAATCGGCAAACATCTTCCCGACGAGCGGGACAAAATTTCCTACCGCAAACTTCGCTGTCCGAAGACCCAGACCGTCTGCTATCCCTCCCGATACACCTTGCACCGCAAGCAATCCCGTAAACAACATCATTCCAAATCCGAACAATATCATACCGCCTTGTCGGATCAACGATGCCAATTGCCCCAGTCGATACGTCCGCGAAAAATAATTGAGCGAATCAAGAACGGCCGTCAACAAAAACATCGGCAATATCACCGTTTTCATCAAGACACCGAGCACATTTACAGCGAATAACATCAGCGGTGTAAACAGCGCCGCACTCGTAATGGCACCAACTGCCGTAAGCAAAAATAATAGCAGCGGCAATAGCGCTTCCATAAAACCTATCATCGCATCGATCGTTTGCTCCGCAAGCATCACCGCAGATGTAAACGCTTTCATCCCAATGATGAGCAGAAAAATAAAACATATGCTGTACGACAAGACGGCTATCTCTGACGAACGAAACGAATGCTGCAGTTGCTGCATCAACACGCACAATACCGCCAAAAACAAGAGCTTGCCCAAAAGATGCAGCTGCGATGTGAACTCACGGAAAAATATTTGCTGTAACGCACGCGCCCATGTTTCGGGTGCAAAAGTGATGCCTTCGGTCGCTATCCGTCTGACCATATCAAGCGTAAGCGGAGACAAGTCAAGCATCAGATCACGATTGATATTCGCGATCTCACGATCAAGTGCGTCCATGCCGAGCGAATCGAACATATCTTGGCTGATGAATTCATCCGCGCTTGCACCTTCCGCAACCCCCATACTCCATACGAAAAATATAACGACAAGCCATATCCATCTTCTCATGGCATCAACCGCAGTATCGTATCGAGCGCAAACGCGATGATAGGTACCGCCATCACGAGTATCATCACTTTACCCGCAAGTTCTATCTTACTTGCTATCGCACCCTCTCCCGCATCACGACAGACTTGTGCACCGAATTCGACGAGATACGAGATGCCAATGATCTTCAGCAAGATGATAAGGTACATCTCCCCGATGCCTGCCCGCTTTGCCATCTCGGTAAAAAGCTCGATGATCATGCGGAGTTTGTCCAATACAAGAAAAAAAACGATGCCCGCAACCACGATCGTGATCTGCACCGCAAGTTCGGGATGTGACCGTCTTACTACCAATATCAATAAAACTGCCGTTATTCCGATCCCGATGACCTGTACCATATCCATCTTCTCACCTCACGATAGCCGAAACACATCTTGCACCGTGCGAAACAGTCGTCCAAGTAATTGCACGATCCATAATAACACCAACGCAAATGCCGCCAATGTACAAAGATGTGCCATATCTTCTTTGCCGGCTTGCTTCAGCGCCATATGAATGACCGATATCAATATCCCGACACCCGCTATCTTAAACAACAGATCCAGTTCCATCTTATCCTCCTCTATATGCACATCAATATCATCATCAGAGCACCGCATACACCTATGTATATCGACATTTTTCCTTTTCTCTTCGCATCTGTTATCGCCGTATCTTCTATCCGTTTCAATTGCTCGACAGCAAGCCTAAGCTGTTTTTCCGTTTCGTTGCAATCCGTTCTGCCCAACTGTTCCCCCAAGAATATCAGCACATTCCATTCCGCTTGTCCAAACGAAACGTCACTCTTCATTCTTCTCTGCATTGCAGTGACTGCTTCCGAGATGCGGCATCGTCTGTCTCCTGTCAATCGCTCCGACAAATACAGAAACATTTTCTTTACAGCATCCTCACCACATCCGTTCACACAATCGCGAAATCCGTCTGCCAAAAACATCTCACCGTATAATATCTGTGTTTCCAGTGCAGATAATGCTTGTATGAGCGCACGGATCTGACGCGGTCTGGCCCACAACTCTCTTGCACGAAACACTCCCATACCGACTCCTGCCGATAAGATAAGTACGACGCCAAGACCCGATATCATATCGCACACTCTCTGATATCATCACGACTGATGACCTTCCGAACAGTTCCCATCCTCGGTTTGTTATCCAGAAAAATGATGCACGAAAACAACGCAAACAATTCTCGCTCGGTTTTGTTCATACGCGCCAGGACATCTTCGATATCTCTTCCATGAAGCGTAGCCATTACAGCAATACCCGCATGAACAGCTTCTTCTACCGCTGTGATATCTTCTCTTCGTCCCAACTCATCTGTAACAATGACCGCAGGGCTCATCGCACGGATCAGCATCATCATGGCGGATGCTTTCGGCGCACCGTCTATCACTTCGGTTCGCGCACCTACATTTAGTCGCGGTATTCCTTGATATGCACCTGCTATCTCCGAGCGTTCATCGGCTACGCCAACGACAACACCACATCGTCCGCAACTCTCATCACCATCACTCAATTGTCGCACCAGATCGCGCAATATCGTCGTCTTACCGCTGTACGGCGGAGCAACGATAAGCGTGTTCTGTACCCGCCCATCTTTCCACACATACGGCAGTATGCTATCCGCAGAGCCGATGACCTCGCGAGCGATACGAATGACCAACGAGTGGATATGCTTCAACATCTTGATCTCGCCACGAGTGATGACCGCCTGTCCCGCCATACCGATACGATGTCCGCCGCGTATTGTGATATATCCGTTTTTGAGTTCACTTTCCATTGCATATCGCGAATGATGGCAACAGGACGATATAACACGCTCCAAACATTGTGCCGTGATTCTCTCATGCGAAACCGCAACTTCTGCCACCCCATATCGCAGCCTTATCGGCTCTCCGACACGCAAACGGATCTCGCTGATACGTTCTTCGCGAAGTGCATCTTCTTCCCGAATGACCTGTCCCCATTTCTCGGGCAAAAAAGGAAAAATATCTTCTTCTAAGATCGTGTCTGTTTTCATGTTCATTCCGCCTTTCACTTCATTGTATGCACGCATCGCTCAGCTATGCTTCTTTTCCTCTCAGAGACACAAAAAAGCAAGCACAAAATCGTGCTTGCTTTTTTGTTTAACGAGCAGAGTCTCTTTCCGCGGGCGGTTTCGGCGGCAATACATTCGTTACCGTCGTACGCTCCGTCGGTTTTGGTTCTGCTATATTGGCTGTATTTTGTTCTGTCGACGTTACTTTATTCGCCTCTTTTTCCACAGATCTTTTCGGCTCGACTGCTTTCGGACCGACTTTTATCACTCGTTTCGTTGCAGGATAACGGTCGCGATATGCCAATCGAGCTACTCCGTTTTCCACACGATATGTTGCCGTAACATAACCTTGATTACCTTTTTCCTCTACGACTTCCTGTCCGCTCGGAACAGTCGCATCGTCTATTTTTACGATCTCCATCGGAAGAACTTCTTCGATGCTCGACTGATATCTGACCTTAGGTACAGGTTCTTTCTCCGCATTACCGAGAACAGCAACGGTGATCTGATTGCCGACTACATGGAGCCACAGATAGATATCCGACTGACGCGTGTTGCGGAATCTAAAGTCGATCGTTCCGTAATTGACGGTCGCGTCAAGACCTTTCGGAACATACGTTGCAGGGAAGAAATGCGGTTTACGCTCAACTACCCCGAGGTCTGCCAACAAAACAGCGTTATACATCGTTGTGCTGACTTGGCAGATACCTCCACCGATACCGGGTTCCATCTTACCGTTTACAATAACGGGAGCTTCTTGGTATCCGCGTTCTGCCGAACGATATCCGACAACATCATTGAACGAAAATACATCATTTGGTTTCATAATGAGACCATCGATGGCACCTGCCGCCAAATGGATGTTGTGTGTACGGCCGACTGCCGCAGTCGAAAAATATGTCGTATAGATACCGAGTACATCCTTGAACTCGGCGAGATCTTCTGTCGTACGTTTTGCAATGATCGTTTTCGTATGTAACGATACACGATACGGAAGCTGCGAGCCGAAGTTTCTCACATCGTTGAGGACCGCATCCGTATCAACGAGATAACCCGTTTGATTCGGCTGAATAACGACTTTGCGATCAACGACTTTGAGACTCGCTTCGATCGGTTTTACTTCGATCATATCGCGGATACCGTTGATAATCGAAGTCAATTTTTCTTCATCATATTGAACGACATAGCCGATCATGTCATGATTCGAACGAGCTTCGTATGCGTCTTTGATACAAGTGAAGATATTGCCTTCACGACCGACCGAATAAGCACGTTCTACCGTAGCGTCAACGTCAACGGCAAAATCAAATTCTTTTGCTTTCACGTGCCATATTTTTTCTTCATTTTCCATCAATTCAAGAACATCTCCGTCGGCCTCTGCCTGTCGGCATACCTTCGTCAATGCCACTTTTGCTTCTTCTTTCGTCATGTTGCCGATCGCAACATTACCGATATGTAATCCATCTGCCATACGCTCCGACGACGGCAAGATAAACGCATAGATCGCACCAAATACTATGACCGCGACTGCGATCAATCCGATGACCAATTTTTTCATATCCATATCAGAATCCCCCTAGACCATTACGCTTGGCTCTCAAGGCGTTCGATCTCTTCTGCCGCGCCCATACTGCCGATCATAGCGTGTTCGAGCGTCAAGCCGCCCTGCAAGTAGATAATATACGGCGGACGCATCGGACCGTCAGCACTGAGTTCGATCGATGCACCTTGTACGAACGTACCTGCCGCCATGATAACGGCATCTTCATACCCCGGCATATCACCTGCTTCGGGCGTTACATACGCATCGACAGGAGAATACATTTGGATGCCTTTTGCGAATGCTTCCATTTTTTCACGACTGCCAAGTTCGATCGCTTGGATGATATCGTTGCGTTTCTCCGTCGGTGCGGGAAGCGAATGATAACCGAGAACACCGAAGAATGCCGAAGCAAAGATAGCACCTTTGACCGCCTGTGCCGTTACGTGCGGCGCAAGGAACAAGCCTTGATAGAAAAGGCGGTTGCCCGAAAGCGATGCGCCGAGTTCTCCACCAATACCGGGTGCCGTCATACGATACGATGCCTGATCGACGAGATCGGCACGACCCGCGATATAACCGCCAGTCGGAGCGATACCACCGCCCGGATTTTTGATAAGCGAGCCTGCCATGAGGTCTGCACCAACATTCGTCGGTTCCAATACATCGGTGAATTCACCGTAGCAGTTATCGACGAAACAGATGCATTCGGGATTGATCGATTTGATCGTTTTACAAATACGCTCGATATCAGCGATCGTCAACGGATCGCGCATGCTGTATCCGCGCGAACGCTGGATCAAGACGCCTTTAATATGCGGTTTGATACGCGACGGAAGGCCTTCCCAATCCATCTTGCCGTCGATCATCGGGAGTTCTTCATACTTCACGCCGAATTCAGCGAGCGAGCCCGGCGAATCTCCCTTGTAACCGATGACAGTCTGCATCGTGTCATACGGCTCGCCCGTTACGGCAAGAAGCGTATCTCCCGGGCGGAGGAATGCAAACAGCGCCGTTGCAAGCGCGTGCGTACCCGATACGAACTGACTGCGGAAGAGTGCTTTTTCCGCACCGCAGATATCCGCCCACAATTCATCGAGTTTTTCGCGTCCTGCATCGTTGTATGCATAACCCGATGATGTGCTGAAATGGTAGCTCGAGATGCGATGTTTGCGAAGTGCGTTCAATACCTTGAGCGTATTGACTTCCGCTATTCTGTCAACATCAGCGAACATTCCTTTTACTTGTCTGAGCGCTTCTTCACGAGCCTCGATAATTTTATTCGAAAAACATTCCATCGTTATTACTCCTCTATCTGATACTTGACCAAAGCAGACTCCCATTCCTTGCCTGCGCTGACTTTGGCTAAAATTCCGTTTTCTTGATATTCCATTTCTTTTACATTCGCATTCTCATGCAAGAAGTTAAGCATCTTGCCACTCTCTTCATACGGTATCAAAAGCGTCATATGAACAGACTGCTCATCTAAGAATCGCTCTAATTTACCGATAAGAGGTACGAGCGTTTCTCGATCGAGTGCCGATACCGTGACCGAATGTTCCCAGCGCATCATCTGTTCCAAACGATGCTCGTTCGTAATATTGTCGCACTTATTGAATACGACGATCTGCGGTTTGTCTGCCGCACCGAGTTCACGAAGCACATCGACAACAGCGATCATCTGTTTTTCATATTGCTCCGAACTTCCGTCCACGACATGAAGCAGAAGGTCCGCTTCTACGACTTCTTCAAGCGTCGCACGAAATGCCGACACGAGCGAATGCGGTAGTTTTTGAATAAAGCCTACCGTATCGGTAACGACGATACTGCGACCCGATGGCAGTTTCAGACTGCGTGTCGTCGTATCGAGCGTAGCAAACAATTGATTCTCCGCATAGACATCGGATTGCGTCAAGGCATTCAAGAGTGTCGATTTACCTGCATTCGTATATCCGACAAGTGCGACCGACGGCACCTGTTTGTCTTGTCTTTGTTTGCGTTGTACACCGCGCTGACGGCGTACGACTTCAAGCTGACCTTTGATATCGCTGATCTTGTTGCGGATCGTACGACGGTCTACTTCCAGCTTCGTTTCCCCCGGACCACGTGTACCGACACCGCCGCCGAGACGCGAGAGTGCCAGCCCTTGCCCCATGATACGCGGGAGATGGTACTGCATCTGCGCCAATTCGACTTGCAGCTTACCCTCGAACGTACGAGCACGCTGAGCGAAAATATCGAGTATCAAAGCCGTCCTGTCAATTACCTTTACACCGAACGCCTGCTCCAGATTGCGCTGCTGCGATGGCGACAATTCATTATCAAAAATGACCATAGACGCACCCGTCTCTTGCAAGAGAATGGCGATCTCACCGACCTTCCCTCTACCGATGTAGAACGCAGAATCGGCTTTCATACGTTTTTGTTTTACAACACCGACCGTCTTCGCGCCTGCCGTATCGGCAAGTCGTTCAAGCTCGGCAAGCGATTCCTCGATATCCCATTCCGCGGGCTGTTCCACACCGACGAGAATAGCAGTTTCTTCTTCGTGAAGATCGTACCCGCCTATCGTCTTGATGTCACGTTCGACTTTGGCAATGACTTCACGTGTAGCAATAGACGAGAACGATTCCGCATCGATCGCTTCGTATTCTGCCGTTGTAAACGTATTCTTGTCGCGACCCGACAACACAGCAAAGCCGACAGCTTCTCGACCTGCATCATCAACACCGATCGCTGCCATCAAATCGAATCGGATAGACCGCAGAGCAGATAAGTCGATCGAACTGAGACCTGCCGCACCACTCGGATGCGTATGCA
>JAFPBC010000050.1 GCA_017390595.1 Selenomonadales bacterium
ACCGAGAAAAACGTTCAATAACGACCATAAACGTCAGAATCGTTTCAACAACGCACCTTCGTTCGAAGATCGTTTGAGCAAGTTCCTCAAAGACAGCGATGAACGATTGGCAGACCTGAAGAAAAATACGGATTCCAAACGCGGTGGCCGTGGCGGCGGCACGAGATGGAACGATTGATCCTATAAAGAATGAGAGAAGTCTACTTGGGTAGGCTTCTTTTTTTTGTGCGCAAAAAGGGAGAATAGGATGAAATGAACGCGCGGTGTGAAAATGCGTGCATCTTCTGTCGCAAAAAAACGCGGTGCTGTTTCGCTATCGGACAAAAAAAGCGGTCGGGCTTTTTTACAATGATAGAAAATAGCAGATGATGGAGGAATGGACGATGAAACAGAGGTCTGAGGAGATGTCGATAAACGGTTCGGTCGAACGATGGAGGAAGGTCGGCGCGCTGTGGGCAGAGTGGCTCGGTGTGCTTCGGGCAAGGCGCAGGCGGCTTTTTCTTATGGCATTGTTTTTGGCTGTTGCCGTCTGTCTCGGACGGATGTCGGTCATCGGGGCGACGATGCCGTTCGGGCTGGCTTTTTTCGGCGCGGTGCTCGTCTTTTCGCCGAGGTGGGCGGTCGGCGCGCTTGCCTGTATGGTCGTCGGCGCGTTGTCAAGTCATTCGGTCGGTGATGTGCTGCTTCTTCTTGTCGGCGCGTTTTTCGTTTGGCGCGCGTATATCGGGTGGGGGGCTCGTCAGCCCTTCGTGCGGGTACCGCTTTTTTGTTTCGGGGCACAGCTTGCTGTCGGGTGGTCATACGCGCTCGCCGTTGAGCCGAGCCTTTATGCGTGCCTGTTGGTGATGGCGTCCGCGGTACTGACGATGCTGTCTGCGAGCTTGTTCCTTTGCGGACTGCGCGTTTTTTTCCGCAAGGACGATGCGGTCTTGTCCGTTCGGCAGGTGCAGGACGGGTTCTTGGCGATGGCGGCGATGCTTGCGCTGGCGGTGGCGGGCATCGGCGATCTGATGTGGCTGTCTTTCGGCTTGTGCATGGTCGCGGGCAGTCTGCTGGCTCTGGTGCTCATCTCGGTGACAGAGCTCGGCATCGCGCTTGCGTCGTGCATCGGGCTCGGGTTCGCCATCGGGATCGCGGACGGCAATGTGTCGATGACGATGGCAGAGTATGCGATGGCAGGTCTTGCGGGCTGTGCGCTCAAGGGGCATGGCAAGGTCGGTGCGGCGGGCGGATTTTTCGCGGGGCTCGGTGGGATGCTCGTCTGCTTCGATCCGTACGGTGAGATGTGGTACATGATGGCAGAAGCGTCTGTCGGGTGCGGTGCGTTTTTGCTGATACCGAAACGATATCTGACGGAGCTCGGCAATTATCTGGCGGATGTGGCGGTCGTCGAGCGGGCGGAAGATAAGCTTGCACAGGCGCGTGAGAAGGTGACGGCGATGACGACGCTGTTTCGTCATATGGCCTCTGTCTGGCAGAAAAAAGGCGGCAGGCTGACGGAGGTGGACTGCGAGGCACAGACAGCATCTATCTTATCGGCTGTCGAAGAGGTGGCTTGCAGTCGGTGCGACAAGCGCAAAGCGTGCTGGGAGGATGATTTTTTCGCCGTATCGCAGGAGGTATTGTCTCTTGCCGACGGCAAAGGTGAGCCTGCGTTTGATAAGCGGTGTCCGTCAGCGAAGGAGATCGCCTCTTCGCTCGAGCGTGTCATGCGCGAAGGCGAACAGACCAGATATTGGCGCGCGCAATGCGGGATGCAGCAGTCGCTTCTTGCCGAGCAGATGCACTCGGTCGGCGCGATCTTCGAGCAGATGGCAGAAGAGCTCAGACCGAAACAGGAGGCAAGTAAAGAAAAGGCAGACAAGATCGCAAGACGGCTGTCTATGTGGGGGTGTCGGGCGGAAGAGCTGACGGTCGGTGCGGTCGGCGAGGTATCACGGCTCGAGATCGTATGCCCGTCTTGCGGCGGATGTCGTATGTGCGAGGTCAAGCTCCTGCCGTTTCTCACACGTGTGCTGGCTTCTCCTCTTCGGATGAGCGTCATCTGCGGCGCGCAGAACGGAATGCGCCGTTGTCGGCTCTTTTTCGTCACGCAGGAGAGAGTACAGCTCTTGACAGGCATGGTCGGTGTCGGCAGACTGGCCGATGAGCCGTCGGGCGACACGTGCGAGATGATAACGCTCCCGCAAGGTCGGACGGCGATCCTCGTAAGCGACGGCATGGGATGCGGAAAAGAAGCCTCGGACGACAGCGCAGAGGCGATAACGCTCCTTAAAGAACTCCTTGTGGCAGGCTTCGATGCCCAAACGGCCGTCAAGACGGTCAATTCGCTCCTTTTGCTCAGAAAAGACCGCGAGCGATTCCCCACAGCCGATGTCCTCATCATCAACAAATATACGGGCGAGGCAGACTTTATCAAGCTGGGCACACCGCCCGCGTTTATCAAACGGCAGTCGGAAGTCATCGTCATAAAAGACGATACGCTCCCGCTCGGTGCGCTCGCCGAAGTCGGCTCGGAGCCGATACGCATCCCGCTTGAAAACGACGACTATATCGTGATGATGACAGACGGCGCGATCGATATCCCCGAAGAGAGACTGCCGAGCGGTCATACGAAAGAATCGTGGGTCAGAAGCCGCATCAGGCTGTTTTCGGGCAACAGTCCGCAAGCACTTGCCGAGCATCTCTTGGAGATGGCGATGCGTCTGTCGGGGCGAACGCTCCGTGACGATATGACGGTCATCGCCGTGAAGATAAAAACGGTTTCGCGTATCGGATAGGCAGGAAAAAAGATGAGAAAAATAGAATAGTATGGAAACAGAAGAAGGAGCAGACCGACTGTCTGCTCCTTTCATTTACGCAAGGAAGGGAAGTAAGATGCGCGATACGGTAAAACGAACGCTCCTCTCTCTGGAAAAAGACAGACCGCTTATCGCTGCCGTCAGCGGCGGTGTCGATTCGCTCGTGCTTCTTCACCTGCTCGCAGGGCTGAGAGACGAGATGGGGCTGAGACTTTTTGTCTGTCATATCGACCATGCGATGCGTGACGTATCGGCAGACGACGCGCGCTATGTCGCCGACCTGTGCGAAAAATGGGGCGTGGCTTGTCATACAGAGCGTGTCGACGTATGGAGGCGGGTAAAAGAGACAGGCGAGTCGCCCGAAGAAGCGGCGCGCAACCTCCGCTACGGTGTGCTTCGAAGCTATGCGGAAACGCTCGGCGGTGCGTATATCGTGCTTGCGCATCATGCGGGAGACCAAGCGGAAACGGTGCTTCTCCATCTCTTGCGCGGGTCGGGCACGACAGGGCTCGGCGGTATGCGCGTCATTGGCGGTGACCTCGTCAGACCGCTCCTATCATTTACGAAAGACGCGATAGAAGCGTATGCAAGCGAGCATAACATCATCCCGCGTGAAGACGAGACGAACAGCGACACAACGTACCTGCGAAACCGTGTGCGTCACGAACTTCTCCCCGAGCTGTCATCGTATCAGCCGCAGATCGCAGAGAGCCTATGTCGGCTCGCGGCCGTCGTGCAGGCAGATGAGGACTTTCTCGAAGAGATGGCGGACGAATGGTGGACGCGTATCGCGCGTACAGACGGCAGACGCGTCATCCTATCGCGAGACGGATTTCGCACCGCACCGCTCGCGATGCAGAGAAGGCTCGTGCGCCGAGCTGTATCGGCTGTGCTCGGCTCTGCTGGCGGACTGTCGCTCGTCCATTGCGACAGACTGTGCGAGATGGCTGCAGGCGGTCATGCAGGCAGTCGATGCCCCGTCGGAAGAGAAGGTCATCTCACCTGCGCGTATGACGAAGCGATCTTCTCGCGCGGAGAAGAACACGCCGCCAAGCTGACGACAAGACCGCTCCCGCTCGGCGAAAGGACTGTTCTGGAAGAGGTCGGCATTGCGGTATATGCCGAGCTGACAGATACTATGGATAAAGACGGCGGTGTGTATTTTGACGCGGACAAGGTCGCTCTTCCGCTTCGTATCCGAAGCCGCAGAGACGGCGATATCATCGCGTCGTGCGGAAAAACAGGCAAAAAGAAGTTGAAAAAAGAGCTGATAGATTGTAAAATTGCGGTAGCGGAACGTGACAGAGTACCGCTCGTATGCGATGCGGACGATCGTATCTTGTGGATCGTCGGTATCCGCGCGGCACATATCGCACAGCCCGACCAACAGACAAAACAATATTTATATGTTACAAGCGAAAAGGAGATATAGACCATGCATAACGATATTCAGGAAGTATTATTGACAGAACAGATGCTCAAAGATAAAGTAGCCGAACTCGGCGCCGCGATCACACGCGACTACGCGGACAAAGAAATTTTTGCCATCGGTATCCTCCGCGGTGCCGTCGTATTCATGGCAGACCTCATCCGTGCCATCGAACGCCCCGTACAGATCGACTTTATGGCGGTATCGAGCTACGGTATGCAGGCAGATTCGAGCGGTATCGTCCGTATCTTGAAAGACCTCGACAGCTCCATCACGGGCAAACACGTCCTCATCATCGAAGACATCATCGACTCGGGCCAGACGCTCAGCTACCTTATCAAAAACCTCACCGAGCGCAAACCTGCCAGCATCCAGCTCTGCACGCTCATGAACAAACCCGAACGCCGCAAAGTAGACCTCCCCGTCAAATATGTCGGCTTCGAGATCCCGAACGAATTCGTCGTCGGTTACGGCCTTGACTACGCAGAAAAATACCGCAACCTCCCGTACCTCGGCGTTTTGAAACGCAGTGTCTACGAAAAATAATAAACAAAACAGTACATTGTATAACAAAACAAATCGTGGTATAATAGACTAAATATGTATTGTTTATCAAGGAGGACGAGTGATTGAGTAAATTTTTCCGTAATATCGGCGTATACTTGCTGCTCATCATCGCGGCAGTATCGCTTATCGATTTTTATTCGAGTGAAACAGACCAAACGAAAGAGACGACGTATACACAGCTTCTGACCGATCTCAACGCAGGCAACATCAGCAAAGTCACCATCGTTGAGAATACCCTCAGCGGTACGCTCAAAGACGGTACCGAGTTCCGTACGGTCGTGCCCGAAGATCCGACGCTCATCGGCGCGCTCCGTCAGCACGGCGTAGAGATCAAAGCAGAGCTTCCGCCTACGCCGCCGTGGTGGGCGACCGTCTTATCGTCGATCCTTCCCATTCTGCTTCTCATCGGTGTCTGGTTCTTCATGATGCAGCAGTCGCAGGGCGGCGGCTCGCGCGTGATGTCGTTCGGCAAGAGCCGCGCGAAGCTCCACAGCGATGACAAAGTCAAAGTGACGTTCAAAAACGTCGCGGGCGCAGACGAAGCAAAACAGGAGCTCGAAGAAGTCGTCGAATTCCTCAAACATCCGAAAAAATTCAACGATCTCGGCGCGCGTATCCCGAAAGGCGTGCTCCTCATGGGCCCGCCGGGTACCGGTAAAACGCTCCTCGCGAAAGCCGTTGCGGGCGAAGCGGGCGTACCGTTCTTCACCATCAGCGGTTCGGACTTCGTTGAGATGTTCGTCGGTGTCGGTGCGTCGCGTGTACGCGACCTGTTCGAACAGGCGAAAAAGAGCGCGCCTTGTATCGTATTCATCGATGAGATCGATGCCGTCGGTCGTCAGCGCGGCGCGGGTCTCGGCGGTGGTCACGACGAACGTGAACAGACGCTCAACCAGCTTCTCGTAGAAATGGACGGTTTCGCGGCGAATGAAGGTATCATCATCATCGCGGCAACGAACCGCCCCGACATCTTAGACCCCGCACTTCTCCGTCCGGGTCGTTTCGACAGACAGATCGTCGTCGATCGCCCAGACGTCAAAGGCCGTGAAGCCATCCTTCGCGTCCATACGAAAGGCAAACCGATCGA
>JAFPBC010000051.1 GCA_017390595.1 Selenomonadales bacterium
AAACCAAGGATCGATATGGAGATCCTCCGTGAGTACAGCGAGGGCATTATTTGCCTTAGCGCATGTATCGCGGGTGAGCTTCCTTGTCGGATACTCCGCGGAGATATCGAGGGAGCGTATGCTTTGACGGAGGAATTCATTTCGATCTTCGGAACGGATCGGTTTTATCTTGAAGTGCAGAACCATGCGCTCGAAGAAGAACGGTTGGTCAATGAAGAGCTGTATAAGATCGCAGAGAAATATCAGCTCAAGTTAGCAGCGACGAACGACTTACATTATGTGCGCCGCGCAGATGCGGAGTGTCATGATGTGCTCTTGTGTATACAGATGGGCAAGACGGTCGATGAACCGGGCAGAATGAAGTTCCCCAACGATTCTTTCTATCTGAAAGATGTTGAGGAGATGCACGCGCTGTTCCCCGATCGACCCGATGTGATCTATAACACACTTGATATTGCGGAACGTTGTAACGTTTCGTTCGATTTCGGCGAGATGTATTTACCTGTATTCGAACTCCCCGATGGATTTTCCACCGATGCAGAGTATTTGAAACATCTTTGCGAAAACGGCATCGCTTGGCGATACGGACAACAGCCGCCTGCCGAGGTGGCGACGCGATTGGAATATGAACTGGGCGTCATTGATAAGATGGGGTTCTCCAGTTATTTCTTGATCGTGTGGGATTTTATCAAGTATGCCAGAGAGCATGATATCGCAGTCGGCCCGGGACGTGGTTCGGCGGCGGGCAGTATCGTTGCGTACCTGTTGGGTATCAGCAATATCGATCCGCTCAAATATCAGCTTCTCTTTGAGCGATTCTTGAATCCCGAACGTGTTACGATGCCTGATATCGATATCGATTTTTGCTATATGAAACGTGGCGAAGTCATCGATTACGTTGCCAAACGATATGGTATCGACCACGTAGCACAGATCATTACGTTCGGAACGATGGCGGCGAAGGCGGCGATCCGCGATGTCGGTCGTGCGCTTAACATGACCTACAACGAAGTGGATCGTATCGCCAAGATGATTCCGTCGGAACTTGGGATCACGATCGAAAAGGCATTGCATGGCAATAAGGAATTACGGGAAGTATATGAGCAGGAAGCACCTGTAAAAAAATTGATAGACTTAGCAAGGGCGGTCGAAGGCCTTCCGCGTCACTCGGGGACACATGCGGCAGGTATCGTGATCGCCAAACAACAGTTGACCGACTATGTACCGATACAAGTCAGTACGGATGGATTCTACACGACGCAGTACGATAAGGATAAGGTAGAAGAGATCGGACTTCTCAAGATGGACTTCTTGGGTCTTCGTACGTTGACTGTTATCGGACATGCGATCGAACTGATCGAAAAAAGTCGCGGTATCACGATCGATATCGATACGATCCCGCTTGATGACAAGCTGGCTTGTGATATGCTTGCGCATGGTGAGACAGCAGGCGTATTCCAGATGGAATCGGGCGGTATGACGAATCTTGTCAGAGAACTGAAACCCGAGAGGTTCGAAGACCTGATACCGCTGGTGGCATTGTACCGACCGGGCCCGCTCGGGAGCGGTATGGTTACCGACTTTATCAACGGCCGTCATGGCAAGTGCGAGATCCATTACCTCCACCCTGTATTGGAGCCGATCTTAAAAGATACGTTCGGCGTTATCCTTTATCAGGAGCAGGTCATGCAGATCGCTTCCGCGATGGGCGGTTTTACGCTTGGACAAGCAGACCTTCTGCGTCGTGCGATGGGGAAAAAGAAACACGCTATCCTGGAAGCGCAGAAAGGGAACTTTTTGGAAGGGGCGGCTAAGCGCGGTTTCGATGCGAAACTGGCCAATGAGATATTTGACTTGATGGCACATTTTGCCGACTACGGCTTCAATAAGTCGCACAGTGCGGCATATGCGCTCATCGTATATCAGACAGCATATCTCAAAGCCCACTACCTGCCCGAATTCATGGCGGCTCTCTTATCGAGCGTCATGGGTGACAATGAAAAAGTAGGCTCGTATATCGAGCATTGCAAACGCATGGATCTGTCGGTACTGCCGCCCGATATCAATGCCAGCAAAGCGACGTTCAGCGTCGACGATGGCAAAGTACGATTCGGTCTGGCTGCCGTCAAGAATGTCGGCGAAAGCGCGATCAATACCGTTATCACAGAGCGTGAGGCGGGCGGACCGTTTGCCGACTTGACGGACTTCTGTTCGCGTATGGATATGCGTGTCGTCAACAAGCGTGTCTTGGAAAGCCTCATCAAATGCGGAGCATTCGACTCCACGGGGGCAAAACGGTCTCAGCTTTTGGCTGTATTGGAACGCTGCATCGAGATGGCGTCTATCCGCCGCAGAGAACGTGCGAGCGGTCAGATAGGCTTGTTCGACACAGAAGAGACAGAAGATGTCTATGAGGTATCTCTGCCCGATATCGAGGAATTGCCGACAGAAGAGATACTGGCTCTTGAAAAAGAGATGACGGGATTCTATATCACAGGCCATCCGCTCGATAAATATCGTCAGCGCATGGAAAATTATATGAAGATCAGCGAGCTCTTCCAAGAAGAGCGAAATGATACCGAGCGTGTCACGATCGCGGGTCTTATCGCAAGCGCCAAACGATTGATAACGAAACGCGGCGAAACGATGTGTTTCTTGGAAGTAGAAGACTTCAGCGGTCGCGTGGAAGTCGTCGTATTCCCCAAAGTGATGGAACGCGCGGCATCTTTCTTGGTGCCTGATGTACCCATCGTCTTGAGTGGTAAGCTCGATAAAGGCAGTGAGACGACGAAGGTATTGGCCGAGGTCATCCGTGATATGGAAAACACGATGCCCGAAGTAAGACTCAAGATAACGGTAGGACGTGACGATGATGAGACGTTCGATGCCTTGAAGGTAAGACTGAAAGATCATCACGGAACGACGCCCGTCTATCTCCATCTGCCCGGCGGTAAACGTGTCATCAAGACAGAAGAGCAGTATTGGATAGACCCGACAGAAAAAGCACTTCAAACGCTCAAACAGCTTTTGGGCGATGAAAATGTAAAATATTTTTGATTTCTCGGCAAAAACCATTCTCGTCAGAAGGGGAACGCTTGATAAAGAGAGAATACAATCAATAACTTCTTCCAAAAATTTCAATAAACAAGAAGAGGGGTCGTTTTTATGTGGACAGTCATCTATATTACGAACAATAGAGCACAGGCAGAGACATTCAAAACGATTCTGACGGAAGAAGGTATTTTGGCTGATATTCGTCCTGCAAGTGTATCGCAGACAGACGGTATGCACGAGATATTGGTATTGGAATCGGAAGCGGATGAGGCACATACTATCATCTGCGGACAAATGATGAAATAAGAAACGAAATTTAATAAATATAAAGGTGGAACGATACATGAGCTTCATGAAAAAGAAAACAAAAATCGTATGTACGTTAGGCCCCAGCAGTGATACTCCCGAGATCATCGAAGCATTGCTTGAAAACGGCATGAACGTAGCGCGTTTTAACTTCTCGCACGGTACGCACGAAGAACAACGCGGTCGCATCATGAAACTTCGTGAAGTAGCTGAACGTGTAGGCAGTCCGGTTGCGTATCTTCTCGATACGAAAGGACCTGAAATGCGTCTCGGTAAATTCGCTGACAAAAAAGTATTGCTCGAAGAAGGCAAACAGTTTATCATCACGGGTCGTGACGTAGAAGGTACGGCAGATATCTGTTCTGTTACGCATAAAAATCTTCCGCATGAAGTTGCGCCGGGCAACCGTATCCTTTTGTCGGACGGATTGGTAGAGCTTCTCGTTGAACGTGTTGACGGAGAAGATATCATCACGACTATTCTTAACACGGGTGAAGTCAGCACGGGTAAACGTGTTGCGGTTCCCGATGTTGCGGTACAGATGCCGTTCCTTTCCGAAAAAGATATTGCCGATATCAAGTTCGGTGTAGAGATGGATATGGACTTTATCGCGGCTTCGTTCGTACAGCGTGCGTCCGATATCTTGGCGATCCGTCGTGTACTTGAAGAAGTCGGCGGCGATATGCAGATCATTGCGAAGATCGAAAACGCGGAAGGTGTCCGCAACATCGATTCGATCCTTCGTGTAGCAGACGGTGTCATGGTAGCACGCGGTGACTTGGGCGTAGAGATCCCGACAGAAGAAGTACCTGTTATCCAGAAAATGCTCATCCAGAAATGTAACCAGGCAGGCAAACCGGTCATCAC
>JAFPBC010000052.1 GCA_017390595.1 Selenomonadales bacterium
ACCGTCTTTTTTCTGATAGGCGAGACGAATGGTCGGCGGTGGGCCGGGGAGGATGGATACAGCTCTGCCGCACGCTTGTTTGAGCGCGATGACGTTTTCGGGCGCGACGTTCGGTTTGTCGCCGAAGGTTATGGTAAGGCCTGTCGGCGATTCTGCGAGCGAGCGGATACCTAGGGCGCGCGCCTGTATGCGAAGGCTCGCGACGGCGAGGAGGTTTGCGACTTCGTCGGGCACGTCGCCGAAGCGGTCTATCATTTCGTCGGTGAGGTCGGAGAGGTCCGATTCCGTCTGTACGGCAACGAGTCGCTGATAGAGTTCCATCTTGTAGCTTGCTTCTGCCACGTACGATTCGGGCAGGTATGCTTCGAGTGCGATCTCGATCTTCGTTTCTTCTTCGAGCGCGGGGAGTTCTTCGTTTTTGAGGCGGCGTATCTCTTCGTCGAGCATATGGCAATACATCTCGAAGCCGACACCTGCGATATGGCCGTGCTGTTGTGCGCCGAGGAGGTTGCCTGCACCGCGTATCTCAAGGTCGCGCATGGCTATCTTGAATCCTGCACCGAGGCGAGTGAATTCGCGTATCGCCGCGAGTCTCTTGGCGGCGACTTCGGTGAGGACTTTGCCCGCGCGGTAGGTAAAGTACGCGAACGAGGTGCGTTTCGACCGTCCGACACGACCGCGCATCTGATAGAGCTGTGAGAGACCGAAGTGGTCGGCATCGTAGACGATGATGGTGTTGGCATTCGGCACATCGAGACCGTTTTCGATGATGCTCGTCGAGATGAGGATATCGGACTTGCCTTCGTAGAAGTCGAGCATGACCTGCTCCAACAGCTCTTCCGCCATCTGTCCGTGCGCCGTTTGGATACGGGCATCGGGCATCATACGCTCGAGCTCTGCGCGCATCTTGTCGATGGTCTCGACACGGTTGTAGACGAAGTATACCTGCCCGCCGCGTTTGAGCTCACGTCTGATGGCACTTCTGAGGATCGATTCTTGGTATTCGAGCACGTATGTCTCGACGGGGTATCTTTCTTCGGGCGGTGTTTCGATGACGCTCATATCACGCGCGCCGACGAGCGACATATGGAGCGTACGCGGGATCGGTGTCGCCGAGAGCGTGAGCACATCGATGCCGACCGACATCTGTTTCATCTTTTCTTTCTGCGAGACACCGAATCGTTGTTCTTCATCGACGACGAGAAGGCCGAGGTCACGGAATCGTATCTCACTGTTCAGGAGTCTATGCGTACCGACAAGGATATCTATCTTGCCTTCTTCAACACGCTTGAGCGTTTCTTTCTGCTCTTTGGCAGAGCGGAAACGGTTGATGACGCCGACACGCACGCCGAATTCTTCACACCGCGAGGCAAAGGTCTGGTAGTGCTGTTGTGCGAGAACCGTTGTCGGCACGAGGACGGCGACTTGTTTGCCGCCGACGACTGCCTTGAACGCGGCGCGGACGGCGACTTCTGTTTTGCCGAAGCCGACATCACCGCACAGAAGCCTATCCATCGGCTGTGGTCGTTCCATATCACGCTTGATCTCCTCGATGGCGCGTCGTTGGTCAGCCGTTTCTTCATACGGGAACGCATCTTCGAATTCTCTCTGCCACGGCGTATCTTCGTCGAATGCGATGCCACGCTTTATCTTGCGTTCGGCATAGAGCGAGACGAGCTCTTTGGCGATATCGACGACGGCTTTGCGCGCGCGTGTTTTGGCACGTATCCAATCGGCACCGCCCATACGGCTGAGCTTGGGCGCGTCGCCTTCGTTGCCGATATATTTTTGGAGCGAGGCGACCTGTTCTGTCGGCACATACAGCTTGTCGTCGCCTGCGTAACGGATATGGAGATAATCTCTGGCGACACCTGCTACCGTGATCGTCTCGACACCGACATATTTACCAATACCGTGGCTGTTATGTACGACGTAATCGCCTACGTTGATATCGCGGAAAACGGCGATCCGCTTGCCTTTCGGCGGCTGTGGGCGAGCACGTTTTTTCTGCTGACCGAGGATATCACGTTCCGAGATGACGGCGAGCTTGGCCGCGGGAACTTCGAACCCTTGCGACAGCGCGCCGAAAAAGACGAGCACCTTATCCTCGTGCCACGCACTCCCTCGGTTGGCAAGCACCGCGCTGATGCCCGCTTCATGAAGCGAGCGCATGATACCGCGTGCTTTGTCTTCATTCGTGACGAACAGCGCCGTCTGCCATCCGCTTGCGAGCCATTCACGTACATCATCGTAAAAAAGGTCTACCTGCTTATGATACGGCGCGATACCGCGAGATGTGATGCCGATGAGGGCGTCGAGACGACCCA
>JAFPBC010000053.1 GCA_017390595.1 Selenomonadales bacterium
CGGCACGTGCATCAGACGAACGTATCCGATTCGCGGAGCCGAGAACCGCTTGCCATCACGAATCTTGTGATGCATATCCTTCCCGAAGGATACGGCTATGACCTAAGCGAGCATCGACCGTATCGGACAGAAGAGCAGGAGGCGACAGTATGCGGATCGTATCGGTAAAGACGTTTGACGGTGTCAGCATTTACAGCAAAAAACCTGTCATGGCAGTATGGGTCGCGCTCGGTGCGTTTGCCGAAGTATCGAGCCGTGATGTCGAGCATGTTACCGAACGACTCCTTGCGCTCTTGCCCGGCCTTGCGGAGCATCATTGCTCGGAAGGGGTGCGCGGAGGGTTCGTCAAACGGCTTCGTGAAGGTACGTATCCCGCGCATATCCTGGAACATATCGTGCTCGAACTGCAGGCGATGCTCGGTGATGATGTGCGATACGGCAAGACGCGCGAGGTGGCAGAAGGCACGTATCGCATCGTCGTCGGCATCGTCCATCCGCAGACGGCTATCCTCTGCATGACGGCGGCGCGGTCTATCCTGACAGCTCTCTATCGCGGAGAAGATGTCCGCATCGACGACTATCTCGCCGCGCTCAGACACAGCCATGCGCTCGAAGCCCTCGGCCCGAGCACATCCGCTCTCGTTATCGGTGCGAGAAAACGCGGTATCCCTGTCGACATCGTACGCGGCGCACAGCTCGTCTCGTTTGGCTGGGGCAAGCACCGAAGACGTATGTGGGCGACCATCTCCGACAAGACGAGCCTCGTCTCTGCCGATATCGCATCGGACAAATCGCTGACGAATACGCTCCTTCGCGAGCGGGATATCGCCGTACCGCACCATATCATCGTCGAGACACTTTCGCAGGCAGTCTCGGCATGGCGTATGCTCGGCAAACGCGCCGTCGTCAAACCGCTCTTCGGGCATCAGGGAAAAGGTGTCACCGTCGGTGTCCGTTCGGTCCGCGAACTCGATGCGGCGCTTCGTGCGGCACAGACCTTCGGCAAGCGTGTTCTCATCGAACAGCAGATATCGGGACGTGAATATCGCCTTCTTATCGTAGACGGGAAAATGGTCGCCGCCGCCGAGCGCATCCCTGCGTACGTACGCGGAGACGGTGTGCGGACGGTACGTGCGCTCATCGACGAGACGAACCGTGACCCGCGCCGAGGAGACGGTCACACGAAACCGCTGACAAAAATAACGGTAGACGATACCGTCCTTGCCGTATTGGCAAAAACGGGCTGTACGCTCGACTCCGTACCGCGGAAGGGCGAAGTCGTCTACCTTCGTCACAGCGCGAATCTCAGTACGGGCGGTACGGCAGTCGATGTGACAGACATCGTTCACGAAAGCACGCGCCGTATGGCAGAAGAAGCCGCGACAGCCGTCGGGCTCGATATCGCAGGTGTCGACGTCATCGCCTACGATATCGCCAAACGCGGTGCGACCGTCATCGAAGTCAACGCCGCGCCCGGTATCCGTATGCACCACAGCCCCGACGGCGGACGAGCGCGTGACGCGGCAGGCGCGATCCTCGATTACCTGATGGAAGGAAGTGACGGACGCGTACCCATCGTCGCCGTCACAGGCACGAACGGCAAAACGACCGTCACACGCCTTATTGCCCACATCTGGAGACAGACAGGCATGACCATCGGCATGACGAGCACAGGCGGCATCTATTGCAATACGGAATGCATCGCCAAGGGAGATACGACAGGGCCGAAAAGCGCAAGACGGATACTTGGTGACAGGCGCATAGAAGGCGCGGTCTTAGAGACGGCACGCGGCGGCATGATCAGAAACGGACTTGCCTTCGACCGCTGTGACATCGGCATCGTAACGAACGTAACAGACGACCATCTCGGACAGGACGGCATCACATCGCTCGACGCGCTCGCCGAGGTAAAATCCCTCATCGTAGAGACAGTCAAAAAGGACGGCTATGCCATCATCAACGCGGACGACGCGTATGCCGAGCATATGATGCGGCGCGCAAACGGCACCGTCGTCCTCGTCAGTATGTACGCGGACAACAG
>JAFPBC010000054.1 GCA_017390595.1 Selenomonadales bacterium
GGCATCGTTTTGAGAACGCCTTTGACACGGTCGATCTGTTTCGTATGATAACGCTGATAGATCGCGCCTGCCTAGAAGAAGAGAAGCGATTTTGTCATCGCGTGGTTGATCATGTGGAGCATCGCACCAAACAGACCGATAGGCCCGCCGATACCGACACCGAGCGTGATGATGCCCATGTGCTCAACGGACGAGTATGCGAGCATACGTTTGAAGTCCGACTGCACGAAGAGGAACGGCACCGTCACAGCGACCGATACGAGACCGAAGATCATCAGATACGTCGATGCACCGTCGATCGCCGTCTGTGCGATGGCATACACGCGGAACAGCCCGTAGAGAGCCGTATTGAGCAGTACGCCCGACAAGACAGCGCTGACAGGAGACGGCGCTTGGCTGTGTGCGTCAGGGAGCCAGAAATGCATCGGCGCCAGACCTGCTTTCGCACCGAAACCGACCAAAACGAACACGAAACCGATCTCGAACCAACGCGGTTTGAGGTGGTCGGCAACAGCCATCATCTCGGGCCATTGGAGTGCCGTCGCTTCTTGGTGCGGGCAATGGAGCGCCGAGATGTAGAGGAAGATAATACCGAGAAGCGCGAACGAGATGCCGACACTACCCATGATAAGGTATTTCCACGCGGCTTCAAGCGCGAGCTGTTTCCCGTAGAGGGCAACGAGGAGCGCGGACACGAGCGTAGTAAGCTCGATACCGACCCACATCAGGCCCAAGTTGCTGACGACGCTGGCAAATACCATCGACGCCACGAACAAATGATAAAAACAGTAATACAGTCTAAACTGCATCTTCGTGATAGCACCTTCGGCGAGCTCTTCTTCCATATATCCTTTCGAATAGATAGATGCAAGCGCACCGACAGTCGTTACGAGAAGAACATTGATGGCACTGAGACCATCGATATAAAACATCTGACCGTAAGAGGTCACGACACCGCCTTCAATGACGAGCTTGCCGATCCACGCACCGCAGACGGCAGAGCCGACCGCGAGCAAGGCCTGGAGCGTGCCGTACACTTTTGTCGGCATCACCCAAACGAGAACGGCCGCCATGATAAGCAGTCCAAAAATTCCGATCACAGCTTCCATCTCATCACCCTTTCAAATTCCGCATTCTGCTCGTATTGACACTGTGGAACGCGGTGTATATTTTCAGCGTAAGCGTTGCGATAACGCCTGCCGAGATAAGCATATCGAACAAGATACCGATCTCGATAAAGAGCGGCATACCGTAACTGATACCGATCGTAATAAGGAATATCGCGTTCTCAATGGTGATAAGACCGATACCCTGCATGATCGGGTGGTTGTGCGCGATCATCGTGAACGTGCCTAAGAGCAAGAGGATGATCGAGCTCTCAAGATACGTCTGACCGTACGCCGCCGCCGGCAGATCGAGATACGACGCAACGTGGTATCCGATGATCATCAAAACGATAGCCACGAACAAACAACGATCGGCAGTGAAGATACGTTTGATCTTACGTTTCGCCACTTCGCCTTTCGCAACAGAATACAAGATAAGCGGTATCAACACGACCTTGACCGCCAGCGTCATCACAGCCGCCGTCAACAAGTGTCCGATACCCGTCTGCCACCACATCATAATACCGCACGCGGCAAGAATACCCGATTGGAGGGCGATGATAGCAACAGCATCAGCGACCTTGCCCACGCGGAACAAAAGAAGCGCGCTCATAACCAATACGATCGTCAAAAAACTATCCATCACTTCATCCCTCCTATTTCACTACCGTAATAACGATCGCCAAGACCGACAGCACCATCGACGATGCCAACAGCTTCGGCGCAAGGAAAAGTCGCATCTTCGCGTACAGCGTCTCAACGACTGCCAAAACAAGACCAAGCACCAACAGTTTCACCACGAAACAGCCGAGCGCAAGTGCCCACGCACCGACCGACGCGCCCATCACCATGCCCCACGGACAAAAGAGCGCGATGAAGATGCTGTAAAGCACCACTTGGCGTATCTGCGCCGCCCAGAGCATCAAGCCGAGATAACGACCCGAATACTCAAGGAGCATCCCCTCGTGTATCATCGTCAGCTCAAGATGCGTATCGGGATTGTCGACAGGGATACGACCCGTCTCGGCAATAAGCACGATACCCATCGCGATCAGAGCAAGCACATATGTAGGTTCCAAGATAAGATCGGGCTTCGCGTCGATCATAGCGACAGCCTGCACGAGATTCATCGTACCGATCTTCAA
>JAFPBC010000055.1 GCA_017390595.1 Selenomonadales bacterium
ACCTGCGGCTGCCGTCGTCGTAATTTTTTTCTGCGGGAGCTTGCCCGGGAGCGTATCGTCGATCGACGCACGCGGATCGCCCGAACCTGTTACGCGCATTGCCTGATAGATGTAGGAACGGCCCGAGAGCGGGTCGCGGATAGCACCGCCGAGGCAAGTTGCCGCGCCGCCGAACGGTTCGATCTCCGTCGGATGGTTGTGCGTTTCGTTTTTGAACATGACGAGCCAGTCTTCTTCTTTACCATTGATGTCGGCTTTCGTCACGATACTGCAAGCGTTGATCTCATCGGACGCGTCGAGGTCTTCGACTTTGCCCTGTTTTTTGAGCTGTTTCGTACCGATGCAAGCCATATCCATGAGCGTCATCGGACGGTCGGTCTCGCCGTATACATAGTCGCGCGCGCCTTGGTAGCCCTTGTACGCTTCCTGTACAGGCGCATTGAACGCACCGTCTTCGAACGCGATGTCGGTAATTTTCGTCGAGAACGTCGTATGACGGCAATGGTCGGACCAGTACGTGTCGATTACTTTGATTTCCGTGATAGTCGGGTCACGGTCTTCTTCATCGCGGAAGTATGCCTGACAGAACGCGAGGTCCGCAAGGCTCATCGCAAGACCCGTTTCCTTGTGGAACGCGGCAAGTCTTTCTTCGCTCCACGTCGTGAAATCCGTGAGTTTCGCGACATCCGCGGGAACTTCGGATTTGAGGTCGAGGTCTTCCGGTTTTTCGAGAGCGGCTTCACGTGCTTCGACTGCGTTGATGCAGTACGCTTTTACTTTTGCCACTTCGTCTGCCGAGAGAGTGCCCGACAAGATGATGACGCGCGCCGTCACGATGATGGGGCGGTCTTTCTGCGAGATGAGCTGTACGCACTGTGCCGCGGAGTCTGCGCGCTGGTCGTACTGACCCGGAAGCGGTTCTACCGCGAACACGATGTCTTTGTCATCAATTTCAATTTCTTCGTCGTATACGGTGTCAACGGTCGGTTCGGAGAACACGATACCGCGTGCTTTCTGATATTCTTCTTCGCTGATACCCTGCACGTCATAGCGCTGGATGATGCGAACGCCTTCAAGACCTTCGAGGCTGAGGCTTTCTTTGAGGTCTCTGAACAATTCCTGCGCGGGAATGTCGAAGCCTTCTTTTTTCTCAACAAAAATACGTCTTACGTTGCTCACTGTTACTCCTCCTATAACTGTGTGTTAGACCTTCGGAATATTTCTGCCGTAGAAGATCTCTGCCATTTCTTTTTTGAGGCTCTGTTTGATCTTACGTTTTTCGTGTGTCGTCAACTCGTTTTTCGGCGTACCGAACAAGTAGTTGTCGAGATCGAATTCTTTCAAGAGCATCTTCGTATGGAAAATGTTTTCTTGATATACGTTCACGTCGAGCATCTGATATTTGGTACGTTTTTTCGAGTCGATATAATTCTGGATAGAGTTTATCTTATGGTCGATGAACAGCTTGCGGCCGTTCACATCGCGCGTAAAGCCTCGTACACGATAGTCGATGGTGACGATATCCGAGCAGAACTGCTCCAAGAGATAATTGAGTGCTTTGAGCGGCGAGATCTCACCACAGGTCGATACATCGATATCGGCACGGAACGTGCTGATGCCCTTTTCGGGATGACTTTCGGGATACGTGTGTACGGTGATATGGCTCTTATCGAGATGGCAGACGACAGCGTCCGACACAGGCTCAACGGGCCCTTCCGAAATCAATATCGTTACACTGGCACCTTGCGGTTCATAGTCTTGCTTCGCAATATTGAGGATGTTCGCCCCGATAATGTTAGCAACCTCTGTCAATATCCCCGTCAAACGCTGCGCATTGTACTGTTCGTCGATATACTCGATATATTCTCTGCGATGCTCGGGCGTTTTCGCATAACAAATGTCGTACATATTGAAGCTGAGCGACTTCGTGAGGTTATTGAACCCGTATAATTTCAGTTTTTTGATCTCCTTGATTTCCATCTCCAACCACCTTGCTTAATTTCTTTCCTTTGCCCATACGGCAAAACGTCCATAATATGTAGTATCATTCGCCATGATAGGCAAAAATCCTGCTTCTTCTTATAAAACGAGCGTTTTTCTTACTTTGGCTACGATTTTTTTGACAGGTGCAGCCTCGCCCACGCTGCAGCACGGACGATGGATATCGTTTTCCGTCAGGACGGCATAGCAGTCTGCCTTGAGAAGTACGAACGACTCGTTCGGGACCGACGCGTAAAAGACAGCGTCATTGCCCTTCTCATCAAGATACTCGTACGGATAGCCGTCTTCTTTCAATGCCCAGCCGATGCGTTCCGCGCCACGAACGAGGAACTGGATATCGATATATTCGCTGTGCGTCTCTGCCTTAAGCTCGGACGGTGCTTTCGTCTCGTATTCCGACACCATAAAGAAGATATCGTCGCCGTCTATCTCGTAACGGCCGACGGGGAGAGCTTTTGTCTCTGCTTTTGCCAGATGCGCGAGCGTTTTTTGAAGTGCGGACGGGAGCTTGTCCCAGTATGCCTGATTGCTGATATGTCCAATGATCATGATCGTGTCACCGCTTTCTGTATGATATATTTCGTTTGCATAATTCGCCTATTTTATCTTATAAGTATACCATATTTTCTCCGCACTTGCGATATGTAAAAATTTTCACAATATACTCTTGCGTGCGTACCTACCTCTATGCTATGATAAATCCAATACGAAAACAGGCAATGACAAGATGAGTAGCTTCGCATACAGCCTGCAGAGAGCCGACGGTCGGTGCAAGTCGGCGGCACGCGCGAGGTGAACGCTGTTCTTGTAGCCGAAAGCTAAGCGACACAAGTCGTGAACCTTTCCGTCGTCGGCGTTAACGAGCGTAGAGAGAGCCGTAAGGCTAATGAAGGTGGTACCGCGGGAATATGCTCCCGTCCTGAAGAAGGACGAGGAGTTTTTTTATTATCTGACTATCGTGAAGGAGTGTATATCATGAACAAAGAACAAAGACTGGAATTATTGGAATATATCAAACGAGATGCCAAGCGCCCCGTAAGCGAGCTGGCTATCCTCCTCAACCTGCCCGAAGATGAGATCAAGGCAGAGATCAAACAGCTCGAAAAAGAAAAGATCATCCTCAACTATCACACCATCGTCAACTGGAACAAAGCGGGCGCGCAAGATGTCTGCGCTCTTATCGAGGTTAAGATCACACCGCAGCGCGAAGTCGGTTTCGACGCCATCGCAGAGCGCATCATCCGTTTCCCCGAAGTAGAAAGCACGTATCTCATGAGCGGTGCGTACGACCTGCTCGTCATGGTCAAAGGCGAGTCCCTCCAAGCATGCGCGAACTTCGTTTCGACGAAGCTGTCGACCATCGACGGTGTCCTCAGTACAGCGACGCACTTCATGCTCAAACCGTACAAAGAAGACGGCATCATCATCAACGATGTTGAAAAAGACCGCCGTCTGGTGGTGTCGCCATGAGATGGAATGAAAGGATATCCCCCAACGTCCTCGCCATCCCGCCATCGGGCATCCGCCGTTTCTTCGATATCGCCGCAGAGATGGACGATGTCGTATCGCTCGGCGTAGGCGAGCCCGATTTTATCACACCGTGGCATATCCGCGAGAGCTGTGTCTACGGTCTCGAACGCGGCTTTACGGCATACACGTCGAACGCGGGCCTCTTAGAGCTCCGCGAAGAGATCGCACATCACTTCCGCTCGCGTTACAACGTAGACTACGATGCGAAAAAAGAAGTCCTCATCACCGTCGGCGTCAGCGAAGCACTCGACCTCGCCATCCGCGCGCTCCTCTCCCCGGGAGACGACGCGCTCATCCCCGAGCCGTGCTACGTCTCGTACAAATCATGCGTATCGCTCGTCGGCGCGAACCCCATCCCCGTACCGACCTCGATGGAAAACAACTTCCAGCTGACGGTAGACGCACTCGAACGTGCCATCACACCGAAAACGAAGCTTCTGCTTATCGGCTACCCGAACAATCCGACGGGTGCTATCATGCCGCGCGAAGAGCTCATGAAAATTGCCGACTTCGCCAAAGCACACGACCTCATCGTGCTGTCTGACGAGATCTATGCCGACCTCACCTACGATGCCGAGCATACGTGCTTCTCGTCCCTCCCCGGCATGAAAGAACGCACCATCGTCTTCAACGGCTTCTCCAAAGCATACGCGATGACAGGCTGGCGTATCGGTTACGCGCTCGGCGCACCCGAAATTATCGCCGCGATGACGAAGATACACCAATACACGATGCTCTGCGCGCCTATCACAGCACAGATCGCCGCTGTCGAAGCACTCAAAAACGGTGAAAAACAGATGAAAAAGATGGTCAAAGAATATGACTGCCGCCGTCGTCTGATGGTAGACGGATTCCGCGCGATGGGTCTCGACTGCTTCGAGCCGAAAGGCGCGTTCTACATCTTCCCGTCCATCAAGAGAACAGGCCTTTCGTCGATGGAATTCGCCGAACAGCTCCTCCGCGCAGAAAAAGTCGCCATCGTCCCCGGTGATGCCTTCGGTGACAGCGGTCAGGGCCACGTACGCTGTTCGTACGCGTACTCCATCGCCAACCTCAACGAAGCCCTCACACGAATCGAGCATTTCGTCCGCCCGATGCTCAAATAACGACAGACGACAAGACCTCGCTCATCATCAGGCGGGGTCTTTATTCCATCATCTGCTCTCTTCCTTTGCGTGTAAAAATTTCTTTTGGAGAATCATTATTTTTTACTTGCAATTAGTATACAGATATGGTATATTATTATCAGAGACAGAGAGAACACAAAACTTAGTAATAAAAGGAAGTGTATTCCTATGACATACGAGCTTCTTTTGACGCTCACACTGCCGTTTCTCGGTACTGTCCTCGGTTCGGCAAGCGTATTTTTCTTAAAAGGACAGCTCAATCCAACGGTACAACGCTCGCTCCTCGGATTCGCGGCAGGTGTGATGGTAGCGGCTTCTGTCTGGAGCCTTATCATTCCCGCGATGGAGCAGTCGGAGCATCTCGGCAAGCTGGCATTCATGCCCGCGCTCGTCGGGCTGTGGCTCGGCTTTCTCTTCCTGCTCATCCTTGACCGCGTGATACCGCATCTCCACGCAAACGGCGATTGTCCGAACGGCGTATGCAAAGTGACCGACAAGTCCGATCGATCGAAGATGCTGTTCTTCGCCGTCGCGCTCCACAATCTGCCCGAAGGGATGGCAGTCGGTGTGGCGGTGGCAGGCTGGCTGAGCGGAGAGGTCATCATCTCGTCCGCGGCGGCACTCGCGCTCGCTGTCGGTATCGCGATCCAGAATATCCCCGAAGGTGCTATCATCTCTCTGCCGATGCGTTCAAATGGCCTCTCGCAGAAAAAAGCATTCGCTTACGGCACCGCCTCGGGCATCATCGAGCCCATCGGTACGGTGCTGACCATCGTGCTGGCAGGTCTCTTCGTCCCCATCCTGCCGTATCTTCTCGCCTTCTCCGCAGGTGCGATGCTCTACGTCGTCGTAGAAGAGCTCATCCCCGAAATGTCGGCAGGCGAACACGCAAGTATCGGCACGATCTTCTTCGCAGTCGGCTTCTCGCTGATGATGGTCTTAGATATTGCTCTCGGCTAACAGCTGAGTTGAATATATAAAACACTCCTTAAACTTAAACCTCAAAACTCAAAAACCTACAACAAGCACAAAAAACAGAGACGTTCCGCCGACGTCTCTGTTTTTTTGTTTTGGTTCGTGCCTTATGCGAAAATATGACTGCTTTTCTTTCTCTCCCCCAGTCTGCTTCGCAGACAGCTCCCTCGTCAGAGGGAGCCGCCGTTGTCTCTTTTTTGGCCCCGTCTCCCCTATCACAGCGAGCTTTGAGTAAAAAAACATGAAATTCCCCACAACAGATTTGTTGTGGGGAATCGCTTGCGCCATTCAATACAGATTTTTTGTCGCGGCAAGGCGATTTTTCGCGTGCTACTCGGAGGGTAACACAAGAAAAATCAACGCAGTCGCGGCGGAAAAAGATGATTGAAGGGTCATGTTTTTTTACGAAAAGCGAGCTTATTTATTTATTTTTCTGCGAGCTTCATAACGAGTTCTCTGAGTTTGTTGAGCTCATTTCTGAGGTCTTTGTTTTCCGCATCTACTGCTTTATATTTCGCTTCCATATCCTGAACCTTGTTCACAAGCTCGACTTTGCTCATTTTCGCAATACCGCTCGAACCTTTGCCGATGGCAAACGATGCACCGAGGTTGACCATGTTTTCGCCGTTGCCTGCCGTACCGCCGATGCTGAACATAACGTCTTCGTTCGGACGATAGAACGCACCTACCGCGCCTGCCGTTTCACCTGCGTAGTTACCGACACCTGCCGCGAAGGAAAGTTTGTTATCCGAATCATAATCGAGCGGATGGAGAGCCGCAAGAGCCGCCGCACCTGCACCGACTTTATCTACACGGCCGTCGAGCGAGTTCACGCGACTGTTGAGACCTGCGATCGCCTGTTTGTTCGCATTGATACCTTCTTCCAATCGGAGATCTTCCTGCCAACGTGTAAGCGATTCTTGTGCAACAGCTTCCTGACGAGCAGTTGCTTCTGCCGTGATCCTCGCATCAAGATCAGTAGCCGTTGATACAAACTTCGCATGACGCGCATCTTCGGTTGCCGCATCGGCTTTCGTATCGATCTGCGACTGCAATCTTGTATCTGCGGCATCGCGAGTAATAGCTTCCTGTGCAACAGCCTCCTGACGAGCAGTTGCTTCTGCCGTGATCCTAGCATCAAGATCCGTAGCCGTTGCTATAAACGTCGCATGACGCGCATCCTCCGTTGCCGCATCGGCTTTCGCATCGATCGCCTGATATATCGCCGACTCATCCTCCACAGGTGCTGCCATTGCCGTTCCGCCGACAAGCATTGCCATCATTGCGGCAAGTGCCAAGCTTTTTCTCATCATTCTCTTAGACATAAGATACGCCTTCTTTCATAATACGATTCTTGGGGTCATATTTATATAGCATATAGTTTTTATATTGTGACTATAACTACGACCATCTCAACAGATAACTTCTACGCACACAAAAAAACCCCTTCTCGAATAATCATTCTTTTTTGAATTTTTATATTTTATTCATCTCAGAGAAAGAACTTTAGGCAAAAAAAGGAAGGCATATCGCCTTCCTTTTTAGCTTATCTTATTTGAGTGCCTGTTCGAGTGCTACTGCTACTGCAACAGTCGCGCCGACCATCGGGTTGTTGCCCATACCGAGGAAGCCCATCATTTCAACGTGAGCCGGTACGGAGGACGAGCCTGCGAACTGCGCGTCGGAGTGC
>JAFPBC010000056.1 GCA_017390595.1 Selenomonadales bacterium
ATCTACGACGTCTATCGCGCACGTCATCGGGAAATGAGAGCGCTGCTTGAAGAACATTTGCCCCATACCGTCACCGTATATCCCGCGCGCGGAGGACTGACATATTGGCTCAAACTGCCGAGCGGAATATCGGCGAAACGCACCGCCGAAACGCTTGCGGAGCACGGCGTCCTCGTACAGGAAGGGTCGGCGTTTTTCGTCAATATGGGACTTGATCGGTTCCTGCGAGTCAGCTTTGCCGCCGAAGAAGGAGACCGACTCAGAGAAGGAATACGCATTCTCGGTCAGATCATAACAAAAGAAATGAAATAGATGATAAAATAAAGTACGATAATGCTAGTGTATACAAAATACATAAAAGCGTGTAAATAGAAGAAAATAAGCGAAAATAAAAGATAAACGGAAAAAATTAGACATTTTCCGCTAATCATGAGATTCGATTTTTTGTCGGACTTCCAGTACAATAAAAAATGTTAAGAAGATATCAAACCCCAAATAATATAAATATATTGGAGGAGATTTAAAATGAGAATTGAACACGATTTCTTAGGCGATGTAGCAGTACCCGATGAAGCATACTATGGCGTGCAGACGATGCGTGCTATGGAAAACTTCAAGATCACGGAAGAACGCGCTGATTCCGACTTCATCGTAGCTTTCGCAAAAGTTAAAAAAGCGGCTGCAAGAGCAAACATGTCGACGGGCCGTTTGGACAAAAAGATCGGTGAAGCACTCTGTGCGGCAGCTGACGAAGTTATCGCAGGCAAATTGCACGAACACTTCACGGTAGACCCGATCCAGGGTGGTGCAGGTACTTCCTTCAACATGAACATGAACGAGATCCTCTCGAACCGTGCACTCGAACTTATCGGCGAACAGAAAGGTAACTACGCTGTTATCTCCCCGAACAACCACTCCAACATGGCACAGTCCACGAACGACTCCGGCCCGACTTCCATCAAAGTTTGCGCGGTATACAAAGCAAACCTTTTGATCGATGCTCTCCAGGGTCTTGCTGACGCACTCGGTGCAAAAAGCGAAGAATACAAATCCGTCCTCAAAATGGGTCGTACGCACCTTCAGGACGCAGTACCCATCACGCTCGGCCAGGAAATGCACGCTTACCAGTCGGTAGTACTCCGCGGTGTAGCTCGCGTTCGCGAAGCACAGAAAGGCCTCCTCGCTATCAACATGGGTGCAACGGCTGTTGGTACAGGCCTCAACGCACAGCCTGAATACATCAAAGCAGTAGCAAAAGAACTCGCTGAGATCACGGGCGAAGCATTCTACACGACGGATGACCTCGTAGACGGCACGCAGTCCCTCGACGTATTCGCAGATCTTTCCGCAGCTATGAAAACGACGGCTCTCGGTCTTATCAAGATCGCTAACGACTTCCGTCTCATGGCTTCCGGTCCGCGCTGCGGTCTCGGCGAAGTAAAACTTCAGCCGCGTCAGCCGGGTTCCTCCATCATGCCGGGTAAAGTAAACCCTGTTATTCCGGAAGTACTCGACCAGACTTGCTACCAGGTAATCGGTAACGACCTCGCTCTTTCCTTGGGCGTAGAAAACGGCCAGTTCGAACTCAACGTTATGGAACCGATCGTTGCTTACAACCTCTTCCGCTCCCTCAAGATCCTTCGCAACGCAGTTATCATCTTCACGAAATACTGCGTAGACGTAATGGAAGCTAACGTAGAACGTTGCCAGGCTTGGGTAGACGGCAGTGTTGGTATCATCACGGCTCTCCTCCCGCACATCGGCTATGAAGCATCTTCCATGATCGCTAAACAGGCTTATGCTACGGGTCGTCCGGTACGTGAACTCGTACTCGAATCGGGCAAACTTACGCAGGAAGAGATCGACATCATCCTCTCGCCGGAAGAAATGACGGTACCGGGTATCGCCGGTGAAGCTCTTCTCAAAGCAAAAAAATAAGAAACTAACTGATGCAATGAAGCACGCCTTTTTAGGCGTGCTTTTTTTGTCAGAGTATGGAAAATTTTGTGTTGTGATAAAAGATATCGACACAGATCTCCATACTTTTCCGCTATTTTATGGTATGATATAAGAATACCATGGAAAGTAGGCGTAATATGGAAAAGAAACGGATCAAAAAGTTGTTTCATCCGAAGAAGAAGTCGGCGGGCAATGGTTGCGGTGTCTGTTGCATCAAGATCAATAATTTCACGGTGAAAACGGCCGACAAGGTCATTTTGGATGATGTAAATCTGCATATCCATTGCGGGGAGCTTACGACGATCGTCGGACCGAACGGCGCGGGCAAGAGTACGCTTCTTAAGGCGATCTTAGGTGAGGAGAAGCATACGGGTACCATCTCGTTTACGAATGCGAACGATCAGCGGGTGTCGCGTCCCTTGATCGGATACGTTCCGCAGCAGCTCGCGTTCGATAAGGATATGCCCATCACGGTACGCGATCTCTTTCAGACGTGTCTTTCACGTCGCCCTGTATGGCTCGGGCGGTCACGTCGTGCCGAACAGCTGGCAAGGGAGAGCCTGGCGCGATTCGATGCCGAGAAGCTCCTTGACGCGAAACTCGGTGTGCTGTCGGGCGGTGAGCTTCAGCGCGTGATGCTTGCGCTTGCGCTTCAGCCGATGCCGAACCTGCTCCTTCTTGATGAGCCTGTGTCGGGCGTCGATCAGATGGGGCTGGACCTTTTTTATCGGATGGTAGCCGACCTTCGCGACAAGTACGATATGTCTATCATCCTTGTGTCGCACGATCTGGAGCTGGCGGCATGCTACTCGGACAGGATCGTCCTTATCAATCAGAAGGTACTGCTTTCGGGCGCGCCGAAAGACGTTTTCCCCGATCCTATCGCGGTAGAGACGTTCGGCAGACAAGTTCTCGTCGATGACGGGAAAGGGGGCGGTGCATGATGCTCGATTGGCTTACATACGATTTTATGCAGAACGCGCTCATTGCCGTGCTTCTCATCACGCCGCTGTTCGGGCTCATCGGAACGATGGTCGTCAATCAGCGGATGGCGTTCTTCTCCGATTCGCTCGGACACAGCACGTTTACGGGTATCGCCATCGGTACGCTCGCAGGCATTGCTCCGATCCCCGCGGCGGCGATATTTGCCGTTATATTCGCGTGGCTCATCACGTGGATGAAATATAACAGCCGCGTCAGCATGGATACGATCATCGGGATATTCTCCTCAACGGCAGTCGCGCTCGGTATCGTTATCATGTCGCACGGCGGAAGCTTCGGCAAGTTTACCTCATATCTGATCGGCGATCTCTTATCCGTTACCGAAAGCGACCTCATCGCCATCGGTATCGTGCTCGTCGTAACGGCAGTCATGTGGGTGTTCTTGTTCCACCCGCTCCTCATGGCAAGCGTCAACCCGCTTCTGGCAAGAAGCCGCGGTGCGCGTGCGCTCGAGGCCGAGATGGTATTCGCCTCGCTCGTGGCGGTCGTCGTTACGCTGTCGGTACAATGGGTCGGCATCCTTATCATCAACTCGATGCTCGTCCTGCCTGCGGCGGCGGCGCGCTCTGTCGCGTCCGATATCCGCTCGTATCAATGGCTGACCGTCTTGTTTGCGATGATCAGCGGTACGGCAGGTCTCGTCATCTCGTATTATGCGGATACTGCACCGGGGGCAACGATGGTCTTGGTAGCGGCGGTGATATTTTTCGTGACGATAGTTGTCCGTTTTTGTTCGCGAACGAAGCTGTAATTGGAAGAAATTACACGGAAAATGGACAAATGATGTGCAGAAAAGATCATGTATACAGAAAAACAAAGAAAAACATAAAAAATCCGTTTGAAAATGTTGCGTTTTACGGTATAATATAATCGCATAATTATCAATAGGAATTAAAAAGGGGGAGACACCAATGAAAGTAACGAAACTTCAAAAAGTATTGGCTGCGATCACTGCTCTCATCGTGTGCGTAGCACTCATGGCAGGCTGCGGCGGCGAAAAGAAAAAATTCGTCAACATTGCAACAGGCGGTACAGCAGGTACATACTATCCGCTCGGTGGTGCAATGGCTGAAGTATTGAACAAAAACATCCCGGGCATGAACGCAAGCGCGCAGAGCACGGGCGCATCCGTTGCGAACGTAAATATGCTCAAAGAAGGCAAAGTTGATATCGGCTTCGTACAGAACGATATCGCGTACTATGCTGTGACGGGTACGGAAATGTTCCAGGGCAAACAGGTCAAAAACTTGCAGGGTATCGCAACGCTCTATCCGGAAAACGTTCAGATCGTAACGTTGGCAAAAGAAGGTATCACGAGCGTTTCTCAGCTCAAAGGCAAACGTGTAGCGATCGGCGCGGCAGGCAGCGGTGTTGAAGCGAACGCAAGACAGATCCTCGAAGCATACGGTATCACGTATGAAGATATCGACGAACAGTACCTCTCGTTCAGCGAAGCGGCTAACGGCCTCAAAGACGGCAACATCGATGCGGCGTTCTTGACGGCAGGTTACCCGACGGCTGCTATCCAGGATATCGCTGCTCAGAACGCGGTAAGAATGCTTCCGGTCGATGCGGCAAAAGCTGACGCACTCGTTGCAAAATATCCGTTCTACGCAAAATCCGTGATCCCGGCAGGCACGTATCCGGGCCAGAATGCTGACGTACCGGGTGTTGCTGTAAAAGCAATGCTCGTTGTAACGGACAAAATGTCGGCTGATGATTGCTATGCGATCACGAAAGCACTCTATTCGAACCTTGACAGAATCAAAGCTTCCCACAATGTTGGCGGCTTGATCACGAAAGACGGCGCTCGCGAGGGTATGTCGCTCACGCTCAATCCGGGTGCGGAAAAATTCTTTAACGAATAAGATTGTTCAAGGAGTAGACCGGGAGTCGCGTATTACGGCTTCCGGTCTTATTTTAATATGAGACGATCACTGTTTATCATCATGTTAGTTCTCTTTCTGCCTGCGACCGTCTTGGGGTGGCGGTATGCCTCGGAAGAATATCTGGTCGCCTATACAGACGATAAGGTCGTGTTTTCGGTGAAGGCAGAAGAAGGTATGCGGTTTGCGACGCGGTTTATCCATTCGGTGCATCGTGCGCCTGTTATCGATCGCTACATACTCGCCGATGGCAAGAAGAAGATCGTGCAGGTATCGACTGCGTATCAAGCGTACGGCGTAGGGATGCCGTTTCTTCCCGAGGACGGTACATTCGTGCAGAAAGACGGTTTTTTTGAGCTGACAGACCTCGATCTCGCGTTTCGGTCGGTCGACTATCGCGTAGGAAGAGAGGCGCAGTTCACGATTCTTTTTGATGAAAAAGAATATCCTATCTATCAGCTCGCACCGCAGGGGGCTCTCGTTCATCTGGCGGTCGAGCCGAGATATCGAATTTGGTTAAAATGAAAAGGAAAGGGTGGTGACATACATGGCAAAAGAAGCAGAAGTTCGTGAAGCGACTGCCGAGGAGGTCCTCAAGCAGTACGACAAGGAGTCGAACACGCGTGAGTTCAACGGTATGATGAAATGTATCGTGTCGGTCATTGCGATCCTGTTTGCGGTATTCCAGCTCTATACGGGTATCTTCGGTGTGCTTGATGCTCATCTTCAGCGTGCGGTCCACTTGGGCTTTGCTCTCAGTTTGGTGTATGTTTTGTTCCCCGGTCGAAAGAGCTGGTCTCGTGCGAGCCTTCATCCGATCGACGGGGTCTTGGCTGTGCTCGGTGCGGCGGCGCCGGCATATATCGTGGTAGAATACAGCGAGCTCGTGATGCGTTCCGGTATGGTAACGAGTGCGGACTTGGTATTCGGCCTTATCGGTGTACTTTTGGTATTGGAAGCGACGCGCCGTGTCGTCGGTATCCCGATGGTCATGGTAGCGACGTTCTTCCTTGCGTATGCGTTCTTGGGGCCGTATATGCCCGATCTTTTGGCGCATCGCGGTCTTGACTTGGAAGAGCTCGTCGGACACCTCTTCTATACGACGGAAGGCATCTTCGGTATTCCGCTCGGTGTATCGGCGACGTTTATCTATCTCTTTATTTTGTTCGGTGTATACTTGGAGATCACAGGTCTCGGCAAGTTCTTCATCGATATTGCCAATGCTGTTGCAGGCTGGGCGAGTGGTGGTCCCGCGAAGGTAGCCGTTCTCTCGAGCGGATTGATGGGCACGGTATCGGGCAGTTCGGTCGCGAACGTTGCCGGTACGGGTTGCTTTACCATTCCGATGATGAAAAAACTCGGTTACCATAAGAACTTCGCGGGTGCGGTCGAAGCGGCTTCTTCGACAGGCGGTCAGTTGATGCCTCCTGTTATGGGTGCGGCGGCGTTCCTCATGGCAGAGTTCGTTGGGGTGCCGTATATCGAGATCATCGGTGCGGCGGCGATCCCCGCGCTTCTCTACTTCACGGGTATCTGGCTCGGCGTTCACTTCGAAGCGAAGAAGAACAACCTCAAAGGTATCCCGCGTGAAGAGCTTCCGAATACATGGACGCTTCTCAAGGAGAAAGGTCATTTGGCGATCCCGCTTATCGTGATCGTATATCTTTTGGTCGATGGTTACACGCCGATGCGTGCGGCTCTCGTGGCGATCGCGCTCTCTATCATTGCGTCGGCACTTCGCAAAGCGACTCGTGTACCTTTGAAGGAACTGTTCTGGGGTCTTGAAAAAGGCTCGAAAGGCGTTCTCGGTGTCGTCGTTGCGTGTGCTTCGGCAGGTATCATCATCGGTGTCGTTACGAAGACGGGTGTTGGTCTTAAGTTGGCCTCCGTTCTTATCGAGTTGTCGGGCGGTCTTTTGCTTCCGACGATGTTCTTCACGATGCTGACCTCGATCCTCTTGGGTATGGGCGTTCCGACGACGGCGAACTACGTTATCACGTCGACCATCGCGGCTCCCGCGCTCCTCGAGCTCGGTGTTCCTGTTCTTGCGGCGCATATGTTCGTATTCTACTTCGGTATCATCGCCGATATCACGCCGCCTGTTGCGCTGGCGGCATTCGCAGGCTCGGCAATATCGGGAGGCAAACCGCTCAAAACAGCGATCAATGCCTCGAAGCTGGCTGTTGCGGCGTTCCTCATACCGTACATATTCGTCTACTCGCCGGTACTCCTTCTCATTGATGCGACACCGCTTACACTCGTCATGGCAGTCGCTACGGCTCTCATCGGTATGGTCGGTCTGAGTGCTTCGCTCATCGGCTATTTCGTAGCACCGACAAGCATGCTCGAACGTATCATCCTGTTCGCGGGCGGTATCCTCTTGGTAGACCCGGGCGCGATGACAGATATTATCGGTCTCGGCGTATTGGCAGTCGGTTTCGCGATCCAGTTTATGAAACGGAAGCGTTTGGCACGTTCCTAATAAGAAAAAACAGCCCATTCAATGATGTTTTTTCGCCGCACCTGCGTTGTTTTTTCTTGTGTTACCCTCCGAGTAGCACGCGAAAAAACGCCTTGTTGCAACAAAAAAATCTCTATTGAATGGCGAGAACTCGTTTCCCCCACAACGCAAATGTTGTGGGGGAAATCTATTTTTTCTTACGCGGAACGTGCCTTGTTTTTTAGGAACTATTCGGAGATGATGACTTTATGAACAAAGGAAAATCAAGTATAATAAGAGGCAATGAAGTCTAAGTGAGGTGTCATATCATGACGGAAACGTTATTGAAAGATAGAGTAGAAGAAATGATGACCGCCCTTGCCAAACTCGGCAAGGATGAAAGAGGATATACGCGTCTTGCGTTCAGTGATGCTGACATGGAAGTGCGCTCGTATCTCATCGGCGAGATGGAGCGTGCAGGCCTTACGGTACGCGAAGATGCGTTCGGCAACGTATTCGCAAGAACGAGAGGCAACAACGCACTGCCTGCCGTCCTCATCGGCTCGCACGCCGACAGCGTACCGCAGGGAGGCAACTACGACGGCATCGTCGGTATCGTCGGTGCCATTGCGGTCGCCGAGAAAATCGCGAGTGAAAAACTCCCTCGCCCTGTCGAAGTCGTCCTCTTCATGGCAGAAGAATCGAGCCGATTCGGCGTAGCCAACCTCGGCAGTAAGGCAATGGCAGGTATGCTTCCCGAAGATGCCGCATCTTTTTATAAAGACAGCGACGGCAAAACGCTCGGCGAAGTCATGGCAGAACGCGGCTTCGTCGCGGAGAACGCACCGTACAAAAAGAGAGTACGTGCCTTCCTCGAACTTCATATCGAGCAGGGCGGTATCCTCGAATCGCAGCTCAGTCCGCTCGGTATCGTTACGGGCATCGCCGCACCGCATCGGTATCGCTTGACGATAGGGGGACGTGCCGACCACTCGGGTACGACACCGATGAACCTTCGCCGTGACGCGCTCACAGGTGCCGCCGATATGCTGCTTCGCATCGAAGAGCTCGCGCAAGCCAACGCGAGAAAAGGCGTCGTCGCGACAGTCGGTCAGCTCGATGTATACCCGAATGCCATGAACGTCGTCCCCGGCAAAGTCACCATGTCGATCGACCTGCGCGGAACGGACGAAGACAATATCAACAGCCTCTGCATCGCGATCCTCGAGAATGTCGATGCCATCGCGCAGAAACGTAATCTCGCCGTACAGCTCGAAACGCTCACCGAAGAAGAACCCGCGCTCCTTGACGAAGGTCTTGTCGCGCTCGGCGAATACTGTGCGGGCGAGATCGGCGAACGCACGATGCGTATGGCCAGCGGAGCAGGTCACGACGCGCTCTATATGACGCGTATCGCCCCTGTGGGAATGATATTCGTCCCGAGCAAAAACGGCATCAGCCATAACCCTGCCGAATATACGGAAATGGCAGACATCGTACGCGGTACGAATCTTCTCTATCACATGGTAAAAAGACTTGCCGAAGAGTGATGCGAAAAACACGCGTCAGCCGTTGATATGTAACGCTCGGAGGGCGATTTTTTGTCGAAATAAACTTGACAGAAAAAGTCAATCATGTTAAGATGTACACTATAAAAATAAACGCAAAAATGCTCTTATCGAGAGAGGTCGAGGGACTGGCCCGATGACGCCCGGCAACCGGCAGAGATGCAGTGGTGCCAAATCCAGCAGGCAGTATGCCTGGTAGATGAGAGAAAAGACGACAGTAAACAAGCAAGGCTCTTTTCTCTGTGAAAAGAGTCTTTTTTTGTACGAAAGGATGGATAACTTGAGAGACTTCACTTCATTTAAAGCAAAACAATTCACCGAATCGGTCATTCGTGAGATGTCGCGTGTTGCCAACAAGCACCAAGCCATCAATCTCGCGCAAGGATTCCCCGATTTTCCTGCACCGCAGGCACTCAAGGATGCCGCCCATCGTGCTATCGACAACAACCACAACCAGTACGCCATCACGTGGGGCACGAAACAGCTTCGTGATGCCATCGTCTACAAAGTACAGCGCGACTACGGTGTCACGCTCGATCCCGAAGGTCAGATCACCGTTTGCTGCGGCGCGACCGAAGGCATGATCGCAACGCTTCTTGCGACGATCAACCCCGGTGACGAAGTCATCATCTTCGAACCGTTCTACGAAAACTACGGTGCGGACGTCGTGCTTTGCGGCGCGACACCGCGTTATATCAAACTCAATGCACCCGACTACTCGTTCGACCATGATGAATTGGCAAGTCTCTTCAACGAAAAGACGAAAGCCATCATCATCAATACGCCGAACAACCCGACAGGCAAAGTGTTCTCGCTTGAAGAAATGACATTCATCGCGGACCTCTGCAAAAAATATGACACACTCGCCATCACCGACGAGATCTACGAACACATCGTCTATGACGGCGAAAAACATATTCCGATGTGGACGCTCCCCGATATGTTCGACCGCTGTATCGCAGTCAACAGCGTATCGAAAACGTACAGCGTCACAGGCTGGCGAATCGGCTTTGTCACAGCATCGCACGTACTCACCGATGCCATCCGCAAAGTACACGACTTTTTGACAGTCGGTGCGGCGGCTCCCTTACAGATGGCAGTTGCCGAAGCGTTCCGTTTCGATGAATCGTACTATCAGGAACATCTCATCGACTTCTACGGCGCACGCCGCGACTACTTCCTCAAAGTCCTCACCGATGCGGGCTTTAACTGTATCGTACCGAAAGGCGCATATTACATCATGGCAGACATCTCGAACTTCGGCTATGATGATGACGTAGAATTCGCTTTCTTCCTCACCGAAAAGATCGGTGTCGCAGTCGTACCGGGATCGACCTTCTATCGTGACGGAGAGAAAGACGGCAAAAAATTCGTTCGTTTCTGTTTCTGCAAACAGATGGCGACACTCGAAGCGGCGGCAGAGCGTCTCAAAAAGCTCAAAGGCTACCGCAAAGCATAACTTAAGAAAAAATGTCTTGACATAGAGAAAGAAGGGATTACAATGAATAAATGGTTGAAAAAATTCGTCTGCGTCGGCGCGGCATGTATATTGGGCATGGCACTCTTCACGGGCTGCGGTGCGGATAAAAAAGACAATGCATCGAATGCCGAAGTCCTCAAAGTCGGGGTAACGGCAGGTCCGCACGCCGAAATTATGGACGAAGTAAAAAAAGTAGCCGAAAAACGCGGCATGAAAGTAGAAGTCATCGAATTCAGCGACTTCGTACAGCCGAACATGGCACTCGATAACAAAGAGATCCAGATAAACAGCTATCAGCATGAACCGTTCCTCAAACATCAGATCAAAGACCGCGGTTACAAACTCACGCCTGTCGCTAAGACGGTCATCTATCCGATGGGCATCTACTCGTCTAAGATCAAATCCCTCGGTGAGATCAAACCGGGCTCGGTCGTACCGATCCCGAACGATCCGACCAACGGCGGCCGCGCGCTCAAACTTCTTGAGCAGGCAGGTCTTATCAAGCTCAAAGACGGTGTAGGCTACGAAGCAATGGCAGTCGATATCGTATCGAATCCGAAAAACCTCGTCATTCAGGAAATGGAAGCGGCACAGATCACACGCGCGCTCCAAGATGTTGACTTTGCAGTCGTCAATACGAACTACGCCATCGGCGCAGGTCTCGTACCGACGAAAGACGCACTCGTGCTCGAAAGCTCCGATTCTCCGTACGTCAACCTCATCGTTGTTCGCACAGAGGACAAAGATAAACCGTTCGTAAAAGAATTCGTCTCGGCATACCAGTCGGACGAGATCAAAACATTCATCAACGATCACTTCAAAGGCTCGGTAGTCGTTGGTTGGTAACAGTAGGAGGCAAAACGAATAAATGATAAAAATAGTAGACCTTGAAAAAACATACGAAGCCAGCGGCGGACGTCGCGTAACGGCTCTTCGCGGTGTCAATCTCCACGTTGCGAAAGGTGAGATCTTCGGCATCATCGGCGAGAGCGGTGCGGGCAAATCGACGCTCGTTCGCTGCATGAATATGCTCGAACGTCCGACGAGCGGCAGCGTCATCGTTGACGGTGAAGACCTTACGAAAATGAACGACAGTCGCCTTCGTGCGGCGCGCAAAGACATCAGCATGATCTTCCAGCACTTCAACCTCTTGTCCTCGCGTACCGTATTCGACAACGTCGCATTTCCGCTCGAACTCGTAGGCAAGAAAAAAGCCGAGATCGAAGCCAAAGTCCTTCCGCTCCTTGAGCTCGTAGGCCTCGCGGACAAACGTAACCAGTATCCGTCTCAGCTCTCGGGCGGTCAGAAACAGCGTGTCGGTATCGCGCGCGCGCTTGCCAGCGACCCGAAAGTGCTCCTTTGCGACGAAGCAACGAGCGCACTCGACCCGCAGACGACCAAATCGATCCTCAATCTCCTCAAGGACATCAACGAGAAGCTCAAACTCACCAT
>JAFPBC010000005.1 GCA_017390595.1 Selenomonadales bacterium
GTGCTTGGCATAGCGGTGTGCCTCAATGATACGCCCGAGTTCTTCGACCGACAGCTTGCGCGGATTGATAAAGCTGACCCACGACTTACTGACAAGCTTTTCGATCATCTCGTCTGTCACAACACCATCTTGGCGGGCACTTAGACAGCAGAATCCTTCGGGAATTTGAGGACGGACGATACGGCTCTGCATTCTCGTCAGCCCGTACAAATATATATTTTTTCTATCATATCTCGACTACCTCCTTATCTTGAACGACTGCTACCTTTTTGTTTGGGCAGACCAAGCATAAACCATCAGGTCTGTCCGTATGTATCGGAATGATACATTTTGGGTTTGTTTTTTCGATGACTGTTCGGAGCGCTCGGACAGAAGCGTGTCCGCTCGTATGAAGCGGTGCCCACCGTCCCGCAAGACTCAAAAAAGCAGGTATCGTACTGCCATCCCTTGTGCGATATCCGTCCCACATAGAGTACAAGATGATGCTATGTTCGCGATCGACGGCGGAAATGATGCGCCTGAACATCGGGTTGTCTCGCACCATCATCATGCCTCCCCGCTTGCGGAATCGAGCCATCCGCTCGTCATCGTAAGTCGTTCTTTTGATATTGCGATAAAGCGGAGAATATCTTCCCCAATGCTTTTCTATCAACGAAAGAAGCTTCGCCTGATATGTATCACAAAGAAAGTATTTCCCTCGCGGAACTGCTTTGGACAGCGCGCAGATACGTTCTAGATTCGTCGTCGCACAATAGACGAAGACGTATTTGTACTGCTTCAGATACAGCCGAGCGCGCTGTTGCAACGCACGCTCGGTCATCGGCTCATCATCATCACGCGAAAGCATCGTCCCTTCCGTGATCAGGACATCTACCTTGCCGATGAGCTTATCAAGCATCTTCGGAAGTGCTTGACCGCGGAATCCATGCATCCGAAAATCGCCCGTATGCAAGATACGCTTACCGTCCGCTTCTATCAAGAACATATAGCTGTCGCACGCAGAATGGTCGACAGAATACGGCGTGATGACCATATCTCCGATAACGAGCGGTCTGCCTGCCGTGAACCTGTTTGCCTGCATGATGCGTTTTTTCAACATAGCATCAGTATCCTTCGTTACAGCAAGAAGGATCTCCCTGGCAAGTACCCCCATATACAGCGGAATACCTTCTCTGATACGCATCAGCTCTCCGACATGGTCACCATGGTTATGCGTAAACAGCACCGCATCACAGCGACCATTCGTATCGGTAACACCCGATACAGAAAGCGATGCAGGAACATAGTTCTCTTCCATGCTCAGCTCGCTTCCCATATCGATGATGATCCTAGTCGATGCCGTGCGTACTTCGGTAGCCACACCGCCGATCTGATGCGTACCGCGATGAATCACAATTTGCATATACGATACTGTTTATGACCGACTTCTTCAAAGCGGAATACGGTGATATCCGCTTTTTTGATGATATCCATCAGCGCAGGAGCGATCTTGTTGTATTCATTTTGTTGTGCGGTCGGCGTTTTATCATCGTAATTCTGTTCGAAGAATCCGATCGCTTTTTTGTACTTGCCTTCGGGATACCCAAGCGTATACGTCAAGATCTCGGCGACCATGCGAAGAAGCGTCTCGCTGTTGTTCTTATACGGTTTCACTTCCGTGGCATAGTATGCTTCACCGTCGGTGATGACTAAGTCGATCTCGCCGATACCGTCGCCGTAATAATGTGCAGGGACTTCATAATCGGAGATATCGTAGTCGCCCACTACATAAAAGCGGTCCTGAAAATCGCATTTGTCACAAGCGGTCGGATGTGCGCTGTTTCGATAATACATACATTTACACAGACGCTTTTCGGTATAACTGTCTTTCTCCAGTCCTGCACAAACATTATGTTGTCCGTCTTGGTAGCTGCCATGATTCTCATACAGATCGGGAGTCTCCGTCCCCAAGAGGAGCTTCATCAATGCTGCTTCGCCTCCGCCAATAGCATCGGACAGCTCCTTAACAAGTGCATCGTAATGCGTCTTCGTGATACGTTCCTTAAAAAGATGTGAATTTTTTTTGCTCATATGATTCGCCTCCATTAAAAATTATCAAAGAACGGGGATCGTCCGAACTGGAGATACCAGCCCTTTTTTACCGCATCGTACGATATCCACTCGCCTGCTTCTCGAAGCGAGGCGATATACCTCTGAACAGTTCGCCCCGATACACCGAGCTTCTCGGCAAGGTCTCGCGTTCGGATATACGGTTGGATGCGGATATATTTCATGATGCACATACAATCTGCAAGCTGACTGCTGAGTACTCCTCTCTTTTTCGTCTTGCGTCGGGCGGCAAGCAGATGATATTTGAGTTCTGCGGCGATCATATCGAAACTCTCATAGCACTTGAATATCGAACGCAGATGTTTCGGTGCCTGCGGCTCACCAAGCCATACTATCATTTCATCCGCACAGCAATCGAGCTCTTCATAAAACCCCCACATCATCTCAACCTCATCCGGTTCGAGCATAGCCGCATTGATGATAAATGCCGACGCACGATGCGCGATCAGATCGGTAAACGCATCCGTATCAAACAGCTTGCAGTCTCGATCAGGCAATGCCCGAGCGACTGTTTCATTTTGCTGTTCACTAAGACCGAACGTTATTACCTTATCAGGCGATCTATACTTCTTTTTGTCATTACTCACAGCCACTGTTTTCATCCCATCCTCCGTCTATCGTTAATACTTTTATTATATCATCCTATTGCGACAACAGTATGGCAGTTAAAAATAATGTTTTCAAAGTTTTTCTGCTTATTTATCA
>JAFPBC010000057.1 GCA_017390595.1 Selenomonadales bacterium
GCTCCTGGCAGGCGTGCTTGCCGACGGTGTGACTGTCCTCAGAAATGTGGCGCGTGAGCCCGAAGTCGTTGACTTATCATCGTTTTTGCGGGCGATGGGCGCGCGAATAGACGGCGCGGGTACCGATACGATCACGATACACGGCGTGAAACGGTTATCGCCTGCCGAATATACAGTACAGCCCGATCGCATCGAAGCGGGGACGTTTCTGTTGGCAGGATGTATCACGCGCGGTGAAGTCGTGCTGGAAGATGTCGTGCCCGAGCACTTGTTTGCTGTTATCGACAAACTGCGTGAAGCAGGTGCTGAGGTGAGATGCACGGAGAATGCGATACAAGTTCGTGCCGACCGTATTCGAAGCGTCGATATCAAGACACTTCCGTATCCGGCGTTTCCGACAGACTTGCAGGCACCGATGATGGCACTCTTGGCAACGGCGGAAGGAACAGGCATCATAACAGAGACGATCTTCGAAAATCGGTTCAAACAAGTAGACGAATTCGTTCGCATGGGCGCGCATATCCGAGTCGAGGGCAGAAGTGCCGTCGTACGAGGAGTACCTGTTTTGACGGGGACAAAAGTCGAAGCAGGCGACCTGCGTGCGGGCGCGGCGCTCGTGCTGGCAGGCTTGTGTGCCGATGGAATAACGGAAGTCGACCGCGCGATATATATCGATCGCGGATATGAAGAGATAGAAAATAAACTAAGACAACTCAATGCGGATATCATCCGTAAAAAAGGATAAAGTCAGGTGGAAGAAATGAAACAGAAAAAAATCATCGTATTGATGGGCGGACCGTCGGCAGAAGGCGACGTTTCGCGTCGTACGGGTGCGGCGATCCTTGCGGCACTTCAGGCAAAAGGATATCAAGCAGAAGGTATGGAACTCAATCCTGCCACACTTATGACAGACTTGAAGGAAGCGTCGTGTGATGTCGTATTTATCGCGATCCACGGTAAATTCGGCGAAGATGGTGCCGTACAGGGTACACTCGAAATGATGGGTATCCCGTATACAGGTTCGGGCGTTATGGCAAGTGCCGTTGCGATGGATAAAGCGGCAACGAAAGATATGTTTATCGCACACGGTGTACCGACACCGCGTTCCGTATTCTATGACGATCGTCAAGATGCAGGAGCTATCGAAGAGGCTATCCGCCGCGACTTCGGTGTGCCTGTCGTTATCAAGGCAGTCGCACAAGGTTCGAGCATCGGTGTCAGCATCGTAACGGAAGACAGCGCGCTTCGCGCGGCTATCGAAGAAGGCTTCCGTTACAGCGAAGGTATCCTCGTCGAACAATATATCAAAGGCCGCGAACTTACTGTCGCTGTATGGGATGACGGCAAAACAGCACAGGCACTTCCTGTCGTTGAGATCCGCCCGCATTCGGGTGCTTATGACTATGCGTCGAAATATACGAGTGGTGCGACCGACTATCTTTGCCCGGCACCGCTTACAGAGGCAGAGACTGCCGTCGTGCAGGAAGCGGCTGTCAAAGCGTTCCGTTCGCTTCGCTGCGGTGGTATCGCTCGTGCTGACGTACTTCTTGACGCGGAAGGCAGACCGTACGTGCTCGAGGTCAATACCATCCCCGGCATGACGGCAACGAGCCTCGTTCCGAAAGCTGCGGCAGCGGCAGGTATCTCGTTCGAAGACTTGTGCGAAAAGATCTTGCTCTCCGCTATCCGATAACAGAAAGCAACAGCTGTGGAGATTCTCGAAAAGAAAGGATCTCCACGGCTCTTCTTTTTGGAAAACGCTTGTATTCCAAGAAAGAGTAGTATAATATTATTTCAGAAACAGTCGATAAAGGAGGCGCGCAGATGGAACTTCATACGGATAAAGCAGAAAGCAAGATGCCCAAAGGCGTGCTTCGTTCGATATTGGGCACGATGATATGCGTTATTTTGCTCATTATTTTTATCAGCTCCTCATATTTCCGTTTGGCAGAGATCGAAGTCGAAGGCAATCACGGCCTGACGGATCAAGAGATCATCGAAATGACGGGCATTGCCGAAGATGCCAACATCTTGAGCATCGGGCTTGACAGAACGTGCGACAGATTGATGCAAGACCTTCGCATCGAGCATGCCGAAGCAACACGTGTATTCCCCGACCGTATCCGATTGGTCGTGACCGAGCGCACACCGCTTTTTTATGCGGCGGGCGGATACGGATTCTTGGAGATCGATAAAAAAGGGACTGTCCTTGCCGTACATAGAAGCATGGAGCGTATGGATGTCCCCGTGTTGACGGGATGTCAGTTATCCGACTTGTATGTCGGTGATGTTGCAAGCTCCGACGAGCTCAAACAAGTCACCGATTATCTGGCGGGATTGTCTGATGATATCATCAAACAGATATCCGAGATCAATATCAAAGACCCTGCTCGTGTCTATGCGTATACGAGCGATTCTATCTATATCGATCTGGGGCCGATCGGTCGTCTGGCAGAAAAAGCACCGTTGACGAATGAATTCCTCGGTGCCATCACCGAAGACGGATTGGCAGTAAGATCGATCCATCTGGACTACACTGTGCCTGTTATGAAATTAAGGAGATAACGATCCACATGATGCGAATGAGAAAGGGACAACTGTCCATCGCGCTGGTATGTGTGGTGTTGGGTATCATGTTGGCGGTTCAATTCCGTGCAACGCAGGGGATACGTTCCGACGTCACATTTCAGCGTATCGAGGACTTGTCGGCACGATTAAAAGCAATAGAACAAGAACGCGACGGCCTCTTGGAAGAAGTGCATGAACTTCGTCAAAAAGCGGGCGGCGGCAAAGAACTTCAGAATATCAAGATGGGTGCAGGTATCGTTGCCCTTCGCGGACCGGGCGTAGTCGTTACCATTGATGACAGTCAGAAGATCGCCAAAGCAGGCGAAAATCCGAACTTATATGTAATACACGATGATGACCTCTTAAAAGTCATCAACGAATTGCGTGCGGCAGGTGCGGAAGCCATCTCCGTCAACGGTCAAAGATTGATCGCGACGAGCGAGATCCGCTGTGCGGGACCGACTCTCTCGGTCAACAATACGCGCTATACACCGCCGTATGAAATATTGGCCATCGGTGATCCCAAGACGCTCGACAATGCGCTCAAGATGCGTGGCGGTATCGTAGAGACGCTCCGATTCTGGGGCATCCAGATAAACATCTCCAAGTCGGACAATATCGTTGTGCCTGCATACAAAAGCTCGTTCAGATTCGATCACGCACGTGCGGTCGAATCGGGAGAGGGGGGTGCGCGATGATCCTTCCTATTCTTGGACTGTGCATCGGTCTTGTCATCGGTATGACGATGCCGTACGGTATCCCTGCCGAATATTCCAAATTGATGTCAGTCGCACTCTTGGCATCGCTTGACTCCGTATTCGGGGGGATGCGTGCCGGTACAGAGGGCAAATTCAACGACACGGTATTTATCACAGGGTTCTTCACGAATGCACTCCTTGCGGCGGTACTCGTATTCGCGGGTGAGCGACTCGGCATCGACCTCTACATGGTCGCGCTCTTGGCGTTCGGTATTCGTATCTTCCAGAACCTTGCCATTATAAGAAGATATTTTCTGGGTAAATAAAATGCTTGCAAACTTCTCAAAAAAGTGTTAAGATGTAAACCATAAAGGATATCACACAAATACGTTGCAGAGGAATAGTATGGTTTTGGGAGGCAAGCAGAAAGCTGTTGGTCGATGCGAAACAGTTGCCAAAGAAATCGGAACTCACCTTGAAGTAGCGCGCTGAAATGAAAAGAGTAGGTGGCGACGGAGCCCAACCGTTAACGTGGGAGGATATAAGGCTGAATAAGTCCGTATCTGGTAGAGTGCGTATTCTTCGGAATACGAAGTAGAGTGGTAACACGTGAGAGTAAAGTCTTTCGTCTCTTAGGAGATGAAAGACTTTTTTATTTTGAAAAACAGAAATGAGGTTTGCGTAATGAAAAATTATCAGAAGTATAAAAGAGGATATTTTATGCCGCCCGTCGTTGATATGAGCTGGACGCAGAAAGAATATATAGAGAAAGCCCCTATTTGGTGCAGTGTTGACTTACGTGACGGTAATCAATCGCTCATCATTCCGATGAGTCTCGAAGAAAAACTGGAGTTCTTCCAATTCTTGGTCAAAATAGGATTCAAAGAGATCGAAGTCGGTTTCCCTGCCGCATCGGAAACGGAATATGAATTTTTGCGTCGTTTGATCGAAGACGATCTCATTCCCGACGATGTTACGGTGCAGGTCTTGACGCAGGCACGCGAACATATCATCCGCAAGACGTTCGAAGCGCTCAAAGGTATCAAAAAAGCAGTCGTCCATCTGTACAACTCGACGTCGGTCGCACAGCGTGAACAGGTATTCCGCAAATCGAAAGAAGAAATTATCGATATCGCTGTTGCAGGGGCAAAACTTCTGCAAGAAGAAGCTGCCAAAGCCAAAGGCGAATACCTCTTCGAATATTCGCCCGAGAGCTTCACGGGTACCGAGATAGACTTTGCCCTTGATGTATGTAACGCTGTCCTCGATGTATGGCAGCCGACCGCCGAGAAAAAAGTCATCATCAACTTGCCCGCGACCGTATCCATGTCGATGCCGCATGTCTATGCAAGTCAGATCGCGTATATGTGTGCGAATATGAAATATCGTGAAAACGTCATCGTCTCGCTCCATCCGCATAACGACCGCGGTTGTGCCGTAGCCGATACGGAGATGGGACTCTTGGCAGGTGCCGACCGCGTTGAAGGTACGCTGTTCGGTAACGGGGAACGTACCGGTAATGCCGATATCGTCACCATCGCGATGAATATGTTCTCGCACGGTGTCGATCCGAAACTCGACTTCTCCGACATGACGAAAGTCGTAGAGATCTATGAAAAAATGAACAAGATGCACGTCTATGAACGTCAGCCGTATGCAGGCAAACTCGTCTTCGCCGCATTCTCGGGCTCGCACCAAGACGCGATCGCCAAAGGTATGAAATGGCGTGAAGAAGTCGACTGCGAGCATTGGACAGTACCGTATCTGCCCATCGACCCGAAAGACGTCGGCCGCGAATACGAAAGCGACGTTATCCGCATCAACAGCCAGTCGGGCAAGGGCGGTATCGGATATCTCATGGAACAGAATTATGGCATCGTAATGCCGCCGAAGATGAGAGAGGACTTCGGTTATGCCGTGAAGAGCGTATCCGACCACCAGCACAAAGAATTGATGCCGGAAGAGATCTACGACATTTTCTATACGCGCTATGTCAATATCAAAGCTCCGATCGAGCTTGTTGACTACCATGTTGAAAAACAAGACGGTATCGAAGTGGCACTTGAACTTATCGTCAATGGTGAAAAACGCAATATCAAAGGGAAAGGGAACGGTCGTTTCGACGCTGTCGGTAATGCGATCAAAGCACATCTCGGTATTGCGTACGGCAATCTGACGTATGCGGAACACGCGATGGAACAAGGTCAGCAGACAAGTTCGGCTGTTGCGTATGTCAGCGTGCAGGCAACAGACGGCGACGTTGTCTGGGGCGTAGGGATCGACACAGATATCACGACTGCGTCTATCCATGCACTCGTCAGTGCGGTCAACCGCTTGGCAACGAAATAATATCAGCCAAAATCGGCTTCGCGAAGGGATGCGAGGCCGATTTTCCTATGAGAAAGTCAAAATCAGTAATTGCACAATAGAGAAGCTTTGTGCTATAATAATACATAAATATGTCAATGTGGTAATAGTATCTTTCTTTGGACAAGTCAGCGTAAGAAATAAGGCTGAAAGCTCTCTGAGTATGCAATGTTTTGTGCGACTGCGATCTGAATGGAAGATTCGATTTTGAGCGTAAATTTTAGGGGGTATTTTTAATGGCGGACATGAACATGATTATGCAGGAACAACCTGCAAGTATTAAAGTAGTCGGTGCAGGTGGCGCAGGTAACAACGCTGTCAACCGCATGATCGAAGTTGATCTCAAAGGTGTAGAATTCATCGCTGTCAATACGGACGCACAGGCTCTCGTGAAAACGGAAGCTGAAACTCGTTTGCAGCTTGGCGAAAAATTGACGAAAGGCCTCGGCGCAGGCGCTAACCCGGAAGTTGGTCAGCAGGCTGCTGAAGAAAGCCGTGAAGAGATCATGGCTATGCTCGAAGGCGCGGACATGGTATTCATCACTGCCGGTATGGGCGGCGGTACGGGTACGGGTTCGGCTCCGGTCATCGCTTCGTGTGCAAAAGAATTGGGTGCGCTTACGGTCGCATTCGTAACGAAACCGTTCTCCTTCGAAGGTAAGAAAAGAAAAGTACAGGCTGAAGAAGGTATCGCTCGCTTGAAAGAATGCGTTGACGCGATCATCGTTATTCCGAACGACCGTCTCTTGCAGGTATCGGAAAAACGCACGACGCTCAAAGATGCGTTCAACATCTCGAACGATGTTCTCCGTCAGGGTGTACAAGGTATCTCTGACCTTATCGCTGTTCCGGGCGAGATCAACGTTGACTTCGCTGACGTAAAATCCGTTATGAAAGAAACGGGTTCCGCTCTCATGGGTATCGGCCTTGCAAGCGGTGACGATGCGGCTGTAAAAGCTGCTGAAGCTGCTATCAAGAGCCCGCTCATGGAAACGTCCATCAGTGGTGCACGCGGTATCCTCTTCAACATCACGGGCAGCGCTAACCTCGGTATCTTCGAAGTTACGGCTGCGGCAGAAGTCGTTCAGTCGATCGCAGATCCGGAAGCAAACATCATCTTCGGTACGTCCATCGACGATACGCTCGAAGACGCTGTAAAAGTTACGGTCATCGCAACGGGCTTCGATACGGACAACCCGGCTAACATTGCAAAACCGGTCATCACTTCTTTCGACAGAAGCAAAGCAAACTCCGATCTTAAAGTTCCCGATTGGATGAAAGCAAAAAAATAAAACATAGGCAGTGAACCTGCTTGAAGATAGCATCCTACTATCGTAGGGTGCTATTTTTTTATGTTCGGACTCGTATTTACAAAGTTTGCTTTTTTTATTTGATATGCTGAGCACGTAGATCTACGGAGAGAAGGCGATTCTATGGTCATCTATTGGGATGTCCTGCTCTTGTTGAACGTGGTGGTCAACGGTCTTATCTTATTTTTGACTTCGGTCGCTGTCGGTATCCGTGCTTCTTGGCTGAGAATATGGCTTGGCGCGCTGGCGGGAGGCTGTTATGTTCTTGCGGACGGTATTATCGCGATGACGCAGGGTGTGCTTGTCCGTGTGGTCGTTTCTGCTCTCTTGATATGCATCGTATTCGGCTATCGGTCGTGGCGCGCGTTTTTGTTCGCGATCGCTGTTTTTTATCTTGTGTCGTTCGTCATCGGCGGTGCGGTGTTCGGCTGGCTGTCTATCGGACAGAATATGATGACAGGACATCTTTTGCCTACGTTGGGCGGAGTGAGCGGTGGTATCCTCATCGGAGCATCGGTCGTATTTTTTTGTCTCAGAAGGTCGATGGAGCGGGCGAGGCGCACGTCTTGTCTTGTGCGTGTGACGGTGACCTGCAAAGGAAGAAGAGATACGTTCGAGGGTCTTATCGACACAGGCAATATGCTGTCATCATCTTTGCGCCGCACGCCTGTCATCGTTGCCGAGAAAGGCGCTATCCCGTCTCTCTTGGGGGATGCATCTCGCTATTTCGACGCGCGGAAGGAATGTGAGTGGGTGCGTGATATCGCGTTGTGCGGAGACGAACTCTGGCAGAAACGGCTGTCGTTATCGCCCTATCATACGATAGCGGGGACAGGGCATATGCTTGTCGGTATCCGTGTCGATGAGGTGCTGATGGAGGCGGGCGGTACATGGTATCGCACGAATGATTGTATCGTTGCCGTGACGGAAAGGAAGTTATCGGCGGACGGCGGATATACGGCTATCGTGCCGAGTCGTCTGCTTGCAGAAGAGAAAGCTGTGAAGGGGGAACGAACTTGGGTATCCTAGAAAAATGGAAAACGAAGCTCAATATCGCTGTTAAACGGTGGCTGATGCGGCTCGGTATCATAAAAAGTGACGGTGTGTACTATGTCGGTAGTGCAGAAGTGTTGCCGCCGCCGCTTAAAC
>JAFPBC010000058.1 GCA_017390595.1 Selenomonadales bacterium
AATTAAGGACAACACCTTGACAAGAACACCCCAGAATCACAGCGAAATGACTTATGCACCAATGATAGACAGAGAACTTAGCTATATCGACTTTAATCAGCCTGCACAAAATGTATGCGGTCTTATTAAGGGGCTAAGTCCTTTTCCGGGTGCGAAGATAACAGTAAAGGGCAAAATTGTAAAAGTATTTATGGCAAAAGTTGCAGAAAATACGGATAAACAGGCAGGTACGATCATTCGTGTAGAAAGCGAACGTCTCGTAGTAGCTGCGGGAACAGGTGTCATCGCACTTACGAGCGTACAGCCGGAAGGCAAAAAACGTATGGCGGCAGGCGATTTTGCACGCGGATATCAGATCACGGTTGGAGAGATTCTGGGCTAGGGATGTGTAGCTATGAGCGGAAATAAAGAAAACCGCCCGCAAAAACGATTGTTTTTATTGCTTCTGTTAGCAAGTCTTTTTACGGCAGGGGCACTTTTATTCGGAATATGGCGTATCAGTTTTGCAGGATTGGCCGAAATGGGTGATGGACTGCCTTTGATATTCGGTGCTTTTTTGGGAGTGCTGTTCTTCTTTATCGGAGCAGGGGTCATCGGTATCATTTTGATCATTTTGGGATTCCCGACAATGCCAATCTTCCAAAAGACGGCATGGTCTGCCGTCAATGTGTTGTTTCCTGTCGTATTGATACTGGGCAGGCTGTTTGATGTAAATAAAGAAAAGATCGAACGTTCGTTTATTGCAGTAAGCAATCATATCGTGAAGATGAGAGCGAATACGATATCGCCCGACAGACTGCTTATACTGCTTCCGCATTGTCTGCAATTCGATGAATGTCCGCATAAGATAACAAGGGATATTCGCAATTGCAAAAGCTGCGGACGATGTCAGATCGGGGATCTCATTGCGATCGCTGACGCGAATCGTTGTATGATCATGGTAGCCACCGGCGGAACATTGGCGCGTAAGATGATACGAGAGCTTCGTCCGAAGGCTGTGCTGGCAGTTGCTTGCGAACGAGATCTAACAACAGGGATACAAGATATTTTTCCGCTTCCTGTTATCGGTGTATTGAATGAAAGACCGTTTGGGCCTTGTTGCAATACAAGAGTAGACCTGGATAAGGTGCAGACGGTTTTAGATAATTTTTTGAACAAGAATTGAGGGAACTTCGGTGAAAGCAAGAGAGATTGCTCTGCGAGTATTGCTTGATGTCAATCAAAAAGAGGCGTATGCCAATATTGCACTTGCACGTGAACTTGGTCATCATGCAGTTACGGAACAAGATCGTCGTTTTTTGACGGAACTTGTATATGGTGTTGTCAAAACAGCACCGACACTCGATTGGATGATAAAAAAATATGTAACACGAGCGAAAAAAAGTATTGCACCTGCAATCTGGACGATCTTACAGTTGGGGTTTTATCAGCTTCATTTTATGGATAAAGTTCCTCCGTCGGCCGCTTGCAACGAGTCGGTCAATCTGGCAAAAAAATACGGACATCAAGGTACCGTTAAGTTTGTCAACGCTGTGCTTCGTTCCAGCCTGCGCACGCCCGAGAAGGTCGTTTGGCCCGATCCGAAAAAGAATCGTGCAGAATGGATGGCACTCACATACTTCCATCCCGAATGGCTCGTTAAGCGTTGGATAA
>JAFPBC010000059.1 GCA_017390595.1 Selenomonadales bacterium
ATTTTCGCGAAGGGAATCCCGCGAAATCAGCGTAGTGGCTTTGGCGAGACTGTTTGAGCGCAGCGAGTTTCGAAGCCACGCGGTTCGCGACTAACCAATCAGCACTGCCTAATGGCGTGCTTCTTGGGTCGCTATCGCATAGGGCGTATTAGCCAATCAGCATCGTCCTTCGGACTTGCTTCTTGGATACTTCCGCAACGAAGCAAGATGAGCGGCGATGTACTCGAAAACCTTTCACCGGAGGCTGGTTTCTTTGGTTCGTTTCTTTGACATCAAAGAAATGAACAGAAAAGAAAGAAAAGGGAACCTGTGACCGGACTTACTCACGAAGTGCCACAAGATAATGGCATAAGAAAGAAGCTTTCGTTCTCACCCTTCCCTCCCCTCATTGTACCACATCCCCTACACTGCGGGGAACTTGTTTTTCTGGAGATAGCGCATACGCAGGAAAAGAAGTACCGCGCTGACGGCGATGCCTGTGATGAAGCCGATCCAGTAGCCGTACGCATCGTAGCCGTTCTGCGCGAGCAGGTACCCGACAGGCAGGCCGATGACCCAGTAGGCGATGACAGCCATGATCATCGTGACGGTAACATCCTTATATCCGCGCAGTGCCCCCTGTATCGGCGCGGCAACAGCGTCCGACACTTGGAAGAAGACAGCGTAGACAAGGAACGATTCGAGTAGTGGAATGAGATGTTCTTCCGACGTATAGAGGTATGCGACCTCGCGTGTGAAGCTCATCAAGCTGACAGCCGTACAGCACGCGATAGCAAGTGCCATACCGATACCGACGCGCGTATAGGCTTTCGCGTCGCGGTTACGCCCCGCACCGACCTCGAACCCGACGAGGATCGTCATCGCCGACCCGATGCTGAGCGGTATCATGTAGACGAACGAAGAAAAATTGATCGCCGACTGATGCGCGGCAATGACGCTCGTACCGTACTCTGTGATAAGAAGCCCCACCAAACAAAAGATGCTCATCTCGACGAAGATACTGCCGCCGATGGGAAGCCCCGTCTTCAGCTCATCGAGCCACGCACGCACATCGCACCGAGGCAGACGAAACACCTTCTGCCCTTTGAACGGCTCCATAAAGCGAAGGACACCGACCGCAAGAACGAGTGCGAGCCAGTACATCAGGCTCGATGCCACCCCCGCGCCGACACCGCCGAGCGCGGGAAAGCCCCACTTACCGAAGATGAGAAGCCAGTTCACAAAGATATTGAACGGCACGCACACGAGCATGATGAGCATCGAGATACGCGTGAACCCCTGCGCGTCGATATAGTTACGCATCGACGACACGACGAAGATGGGCAGTACCCCCGTCCCCATCGCGAGAAGATATCCGCGCGCCACACGATCGACCTCCGCGTCGAGTGCCATCTGCGCCAGTATCACATCGACCAGCACACAGCCGACACCCAGCACGAATATCGTCATCAACACCGCCATATAGACAGACTGCATCAGAAGCCCTGACAGCTCCTCCATCTTGCGCGCGCCGTACTTCTGCGCGAAGATAGGCGTCAGACCGCCGATAACACCGACCATGCCGACGAATACGGGTGCCCAGATATTATGCCCGACCGCGACCCCCGCGAGCTGTGCTTCGCCCGCCTGTCCGCTCATCACCGTATCGAAAAAGCCCGTCGCCGTAAATGCCACCTGCGCGATGAAGATGGGCAAAAACACCGTCAGGAGACTTTTTATCTTACCTGTTATCGTTGCTTGTTCTTTCAACAGATCACCTCATATAAGAACAGACTTATCTTATTATTTTATCATATCTTGGGAGATGACGCACCACTTTTCACGCGACGCACCACCCATGCCTACCGCCCGTGCCTCCCTCTGACGAGGGAGGTGGCTGCGAAGCAGACGGAGGGAGAGACTCCCGCTTTCCTTGCCACCCCGACGAGAGACCGCACCATCCCTCACGCTCCTGCCGTCCGTGCCTCCCTCTGACCGAAAGACCGCCCGCCAACGGTGTTTCATGAATTTTCTTGCTATTTACGCATAATTCCTCTATGATAAAGACAGATAAACAAAGGAGCTGATACCCTATGAAAATCGTAATCGTCGGCGGTGTCGCAGGCGGCGCAAGCTGTGCGGCTCGTCTTCGCCGTATTGATGAAGAAGCAACGATCGTCCTCTTTGAACGCGGACAACATATCTCGTTCGCCAACTGCGGTCTGCCGTATTATATCGGTAACGTCATCCGCGAACAAGGAAACCTCCTCGTACAGACGCCCGAAGGCATGAGCACACGCTTTGCCATCGACGTCCGTACCGAAAGCGAAGTGACCGCCATCGACCGCGCGGCAAAGACCGTCACAGTCAAAAACCACGCAACAGGCGACATCTATACCGAATCGTATGACAAGCTCGTCCTCTCTCCGGGCGCATCTCCCATTCGTCCCGCGAATCTCGATGCCCCGAACATCTTCACCCTCCGCAACATCCCCGACACGCTCGCCATCACCTCGTATGCAGACCGCATCGAAGCCAAACGCGCCGTCGTCGTAGGCGGTGGTTTCATCGGCATCGAAATGGCCGAAAACCTCACCGAACGCGGTATCCAAGTCACGCTGTTAGAACTCGCGCCGCAGATCATGCCTCCGCTCGACGTTGAAATGGCATCGTACCTTCATAAACAACTTCGCTCGCACGGCGTAGACCTCCGTCTCTCGACAGGCCTCGCCTCCGTCAGCGACGACGGCAAGGTCGTCACGCTCACAGACGGCACGACAGTCGAGACAGACCTCACCGTCCTCGGCATCGGCGTCCGCCCCGAAACGTATCTCGCTCAAGATGCAGGTCTTGCCCTCGGCACGACAGGCGGTATCCGCGTCAACGAACAGCTTCAGACGAGCGACCCAGACATCTACGCGGTCGGCGACGCTATCGAAGTCACCGACTATATCACACGCAGACCTGCCCTCATCCCGCTCGCAGGCCCCGCGAACAAACAAGGCCGCATCGCAGCCAACAACATCGCAGGCCGCCCCGAGGTCTACAAAGGCACGCAGGGCTCGTCCGTCCTCAAGGTATTCGATATGACGGCGGCTTCTACGGGCGCAAGCGAAAAGAGCCTCAAGCGCGCAGGCATCGCGTATGAAAGATCGTACACACACTCGCTCAGCCATGCGGGCTACTACGGCGGCGCAACGCTCATCAGCCTCAAGCTCATCTACGCACCGCATACAGGCAAGCTCCTCGGCGCACAAGCCATCGGCAAAAGCGGTGTCGAAAAACGCATCGACGTCCTCGCAACGGCTATCCGCGCGGGCATGAGCGTATTCGACCTCGAAGAACTCGAACTGACCTACGCACCGCCGTACTCGTCTGCCAAAGACCCCGTCAACATGGGCGGTTATGTCGCGTCGAACCTTATCAAAGGCGACTGCGCGGCGATCCATTGGGACGAGATCGGTACCGATGACAGCGGCTACCTCGTCGATGTACGCACCCCGTACGAATATAACCGCGGCACCATCGGCGATGCTGTCAACATCCCTGTCGATGAGCTCAGAGACCGTCTCGCGGAGCTTCCGACAGACAAGCCGATCCATATCATCTGCCAAGTAGGCCTCCGCGGCTATATCGCCTACCGCATCTTGGCGGCACACGGCTTTACAGGTATGAAAAACCTCAGCGGCGG
>JAFPBC010000060.1 GCA_017390595.1 Selenomonadales bacterium
ATAGCAAAAGCGAGATGACACTTGTCACCTCGCTTTTTCTTTACCCATATGACAGCTCTTGCAGTATTTTTTCTCTCGATATACGCGTGTCGATATCACGTACGGCTTGTCTGAGTGGCAGAACGAATCTAGGCGATACGGACAGCTCGTCGATCCCCATCGCCAAGAAGGTCTCTGTCAATGCTGTATCGGCCGCAAGTTCTCCGCAGATACCAATCCAGATACCGTTTTGATGTGCATTGTCTGTTGCCAATTTGATAAGGCGCAACAAAGACAGATGATGCGGATCATAGAATCGTCCAAGGTCGTGATTCTGTCTGTCGCAAGCAAGCGTATATTGCACTAAGTCATTTGTCCCGCAGCTGAAAAAATCGACTTCTTTCGCCAACTTATCGCTGATAAGTGCTGCGGCAGGCGTTTCTATCATGATACCGAGCTCGACATCATTTTTATACGGTATTCCTTCTTTTTTTAGTTCTTGTTTGACCGATTCACAGCACTTCTTGGCTTCGCGGACTTCCCATACGCTCGTTACCATCGGGAACATGATACCAAGCCTGCCGAATACCGACGCACGATAGAGTGCTCTGAGCTGACTGCGAAAAAAGAGCGGACGACTGAGACTGATACGAAGTGCCCGCATCCCCATTGCAGGATTATCTTCTTTCGGCAGACCGAAGTAGTCTATCTGCTTATCGGCTCCGATATCACATGTGCGAATGATGACTCGCTTGCCTGCCATATCGGCAAGCACGCTTTTATACGCTTCGAATTGTTCCTCTTCCGTCGGATAATCATCGCTGTTCAAGTAGAGGAATTCACTGCGAAATAAGCCGATACCGCCCCCATCATTGGCCATAACGGCGTGCACATCATTCGGCGTACTGATATTACAATAGACACGTACTTCGTGTCCATCACGCGTACGATTCGGCTTCCCTTTGAGTTCTTGCATCCAGCTCTGCTTTTCGGCATCTTGCTTTTTCCGCTCACGGTACCGTTTCAGCATATCCTCGTTCGGCTCGACGATCACACTGCCTGTACCGCCGTCAAGGATCGCCATACGCCCTTCATATGACGATAAAAGTGACTTACCCAGCCCGATAACGGCAGGTATCCCCATCGTCCTCGCCAATATCGCCGTATGGCCTGCCGCCGCTCCGCCCGATAATAAAAACCCCACTATCTTTGACTTATCGAGCTGTATCGTCTCCGATGGCGCCAGATCATCAGCCGCCAAGATAACAGACTCTTCAAAACTCAGTCTATGATTCTCTTGCCCGCTCAATATACGTATCAGTCGCATCCCGATATCCTTGATATCCGCTTCACGCGCCTGCATATAGCTATCCTGCATCGCCCGAAACATATTCGCAAACTGATCCGTCACGGCTTGTACCGCCATTATAGCCGACAACTTGTCTTCTTTTATCTTCGCTTCAATAGCGTCTCGATAATCTTCATCGTCCAGCATCATCTGATGTGTCTCAAACAGAAGCGATGCTTCTTCGCCGGCTTCTTGGCGAGCTTTTTCTGTCAGTCGTTCCAACTCGCTCTGTGCTTTTTGGGATGCTGTACAGAATCTCTGCCACTCCTCATCCGCACAAACAGAAGTCTTCTCTTCCACAACGGACTGTCTTTTATAAAAGGCGATAGGCGCGATCGCAATACCGCTCGACACGCCTTGACCTTGCATTACGATCAACGATGTCCCTCCTTTCCTTGCGCGTCACAGTCGTTCTTCCAAAAACGATCTCAGGCGTGCCGCATCAACTTTCTCATTTTCACCTTCTACGGTAACGGTTATCGTATCGCCCGACTGTACCCCAAGCCCCATGACAGCAATGAGCTTTGTAGCAACAGCAGAACGGTCATCTTTGGCAATGGTGACTTTGCTCGACAATCCTTTGACCATCTTTACCAACTGCCCCGCAGGTCGCGCATGTATCCCGACAGGGTCTGTTATCTTATACGTGAATGTCTCCATATCACTTACCTCCTTTGACCAGACGAAGAATAGGTGTTCCGTGCGTAATTTCACCTTCTATCAATCCTTCTACGAGCTGATACTCATCACTGTTACAAATGACGATAGGTGTAACGAGCAGATGCCCTGCCGCAGTAATAGCACCTCTGTCGAATGTCATCAACACATCGCCGATCGTCACACGATCACCCGACGATACTTGCACCTTAAACGGTGCGCCTTCCATCTCGACCGTATTGATACCGACATGAATGAGTATCTCTGCCCCATCATCTGTCACGAGCGTAACAGCATGCTTCGACTCGAACACGCTCTGCACCACACCGCTTGCAGGCGCATACAATATCTCTTCCGACGGCAAGACAGCGATACCTTGTCCCAGCATCCCTTGGGCAAATGCCTCATCGGGTACATCGACGAGCTTGACGATCTCCCCATCAAGCGGCGACATGACGAGTTCTTGATGCTCCTTATTCTCATCTATCACTTCGGGATCGGGCTCATTGATCGTATCAAGATAATCAACAAGATGTGACTTGATAACAGAGACTTGCGGTCCATAGATGATCTGCACTCCATTGCCTTTTATGATAACGCCCGATGCACCCGACTGACGAAGAAGCGACTCGGATACTTTTTGTGCGTCACGCACCGTTACACGAAGTCTTGTTGCACAACAATCAAGGTCGGACAGATTGTTCTTTCCGCCAAGACCTTCTGCTATCATAGCCGATATCGCATCGCCGCTTCCTGCCGAATCGCCTTTTTTACGCGCTTCGACATCCGCCCGCGTAAACAGCTTCACATCGCCGTCTTCCTCACGGCCGGGCGTCATATAATTACGTTTTGTTATCATAAAATAAAACGTAAAATAATACAGCACAAAATAGCCTATCCCGACAATTACGACCCATTGCCAATTCGTCTTTTCCATCCCTTGCAGAATACCGAACAGCGTCAAGTCAATAAGCCCGCCCGAAAACGTCATCCCTACACCGACACCGAAAATATGCATCAACATATATGCAAGACCCGCGAACACACAATGCACTGCATACAAAAACGGCGCGACGAACAAGAACGTGAATTCAAGCGGTTCGGTGATACCCGTCAGCATCGCTGTGAGAGCCGCCGAAATAAGGAGACCTCCAACGACCTTGCGCTTTTCGGGGCGTGCCGCACGATAGATCGCTAATGCCGCCCCCGGCAGGCCGAATATCATGAGCGGGAATTTCCCCGACATAAATCGTGTAGCCTCCACCGAAAACTGCGTCGTTTCTTTCGACGCTAACTCTGCAAAGAATATGTTCTGTGCCCCTTGTACAATGTTACCGTCGATAATTGCCGTACCACCGACTGCAGTCTGCCAAAACGGAATATAAAAGACGTGATGAAGCCCGAATGGGATCAGCGCGCGTTCTACGATACCGTATATCCATGTTCCGATATAGCCCGAATGGATAACGAGATTGCCGAGAAGACCGATACCGCTTTGCACGATCGGCCAGACATAGAACATCACTATCCCGACCGCAAGAAAGACGACTGTCGAAATGATAGGAACAAATCTCGTTCCGCTGAAGAACGAGAGCACCTGCGGAAGCTGTGTTTTGTAGAATCGATTATGGAGATACCCTACACCAAGCCCGACGATGATACCTCCGAACACCCCCATCTGAAGTGTCGTGATGCCAAGACTTTCCCCCGTCGTATTCGGCGGCATCGCTTCTACACCACCGTTTGCTGTTATCATCGCATAGATGGCCGTATTCATAACAAGATATGCGATAGCGCCCGACAACGCGGCGACATCCTTCTCCTGCTTTGCCATCCCTATCGCGACACCCATCGCAAATAAGAGTGCCAGATTCGCGAACACGACATTACCACTCTGATTCATAATATCAAGCACCGTATACACCATACTGCCTTCATAGATAACATTCGTTAAGCGATATGCCTCCAGCATCGTATGATTCGTAAACGAACTGCCAATACCTAATAAGAGTCCCGCCACAGGCAAGAGCGCGATCGGCAGCATAAATGAGCGCCCGACACGCTGCAGCACGCCAAAAAATGAACTTCCCATCGAATACCTCCTCTTTCCAAATACGCAGACACGTATCTTCTGTCTGCCTTAGCTTTTGCCAAGAATAGAGGAAGTATTCATCATATCAGCACAAACAAAAATACCGCAGGATATTTCCTGCGGTATTTTCGGTCAATTCTGTCGGTCTCTGGCTACGTTCACAACGATCTGACGTCCGTCAAAGTTGGAACCGTTCAGCGATGCGATCATATTATCTGCATCCGTATCCGCCACTTCTACGAAGCCAAAACCTCTTGAACGACCGGTCTCTTTATCCGTAATGATGCGACTGGATAACACAGAGCCATGTTCGGCAAACGATTCTGTCAACTGATCGTCTGTCGTTGCCCATGGCAAATTACCGACATAGAGAGTTTTTGTCACGCGAATCACCTCTCTTTCCTGCGGTGTTAATGCCTACGCTATCATTATTATCAAGTTGGTCGGAATTTATTCCTATTTCTTTGGTTGATAAAGTTTATTTTCTTCAATATACTGCATGACTGCATCAGGTACGATATATCGGATCGAACGCCCTTCAGCAACACGCTGACGAATATCGGTCGCCGATATTTCAAGTTCAGGTATCGTCAAGCGATGGATTTTCGCCTTACCGAGCTCGCCGAACGACTCGATGATCTCATCCGTCTTGTCGATACCGGGACGACTTGCCGCAATAAAGTGCGTCAGCTCAAGCACACCGTGGATGTTGTGCCAAGTATGAAGCTCGGCAAGTGCATCCGCACCCGTGATGAAATAAAGCTCTGTATCTTCGCCATATAATGCGAGAAGTTCTTGAAGCGTATAAAGCGTATACGACAATCCTTTCCGCTCCATCTCGATCTTCGATACAGCAAAATACGGATTCGTCTCAGTCGCCAATACCGTCATAGCATAGCGATGACATGCATCGGTAACATCGACGTCTTGTTTATGCGGAGGATTTGCAGACGGGATAAACAGTATCGTATCCAATCCATATTCCATACGGACCGCCTCGGCCGTCGCCAAATGCCCGATATGAATAGGGTCGAACGTCCCGCCCAAAATGCCCAATCGTTTTGGTTTCGTCATATCTATCTCCTGCCTATCTGTCAACGATCATCAAAACAACTCCCATAACGACGAGTATAGTAGCCGTTATGACGCAAAAGGCGCGCAGATAATCTCGTATATCATGCCCGCCTTTCGGTGTATGGTAATAGTCATGCCAAAGACGATAGTGTGCCTTCAGCGTGCGCCAAATGTTCATCGTATCTGACCGTTACCATTGATAAGATATTTGACACTCGTCAATTCTTTCAGACCCATCGGTCCTCTTGCATGGAGTTTCTGCGTACTGATACCGATCTCCGCGCCAAAACCGAACTCGAATCCGTCCGTGAATCTCGTCGAAGCATTGACATAGACAGCTGCCGCATCGACACTCATCTGGAAAAGACGCGCGTTGTTGTAATCATTCGTAACGATGGCTTCGGAATGATGCGTCGTATATCTCGCGATATGTTCGATAGCCTCTTCGACATCACGAACGACACGCACCGACAAGATAAGGTCATGATATTCTGTTGCCCAATCTTCATCCGTCGCTTCCTGCGCATCGGCAAGGATAGCCATCGTGCGCGCACAACCGCGAACGACTACGCCCGCTTTGCGGAACGCTTCCATCAGTCGCGGCAAGAATGTATCAGCAATCGCTTCATGTACAAGAAGCGTCTCCATCGCGTTGCAGACACCGGGACGAGAAATTTTCGCATTGCAGGCGATCGCTTCTGCCATATCAAAGTCTGCCGTTTCATCGATATATGTATGACAGATACCGACACCTGTTTCGATAACAGGAACGGTACTGTTATTGACGACAGTTTGGATAAGACCCGCACCACCGCGAGGAATAATAACATCAAGGTATTGGTTGAGTTTCAGCATTTCATTAACGACAGCACGATCGGTCGTCGTGATAAACTGGAACGTACCTTCGGGGATACCGTTAGCGTAAGCCGCTTCGGCAAGTGTTTCGATAACGGCGATATTCGAATGGATAGCTTCCGAACCACCGCGAAGCATAACAGCATTACCCGATTTTAAGCAGAGACCTGCCGCATCGGCCGTTACGTTCGGACGCGCTTCGTAGATGATACCGATAACGCCGAACGGTACACGTACTTTGCGGATCTCAAGACCGTTCGGACGACAGAATGCATCGACACCTTCGCCGATCGGGTCGGGAAGTGCTGCGATCTGGCGAAGCCCTTCCGCCATATCAGCCAATCGTTTATCCGTCAAGCGAAGACGATCCATCAATGCTTTCGACGTACCTTTGGCTTCTGCATTGGCAAGGTCTGTCTCATTGGCAGCCAGAATAGCCTCTTGGTTCGCCATGAGGGCATCAGCCATTGCCATGAGTGCTTTGTTCTTCGTATTCGTATCAAGGACAGCAAGTTTGCGCGAAGCCTGTTTCGCCGCCTGTCCTTTGCGTTGTAATTCCGTTTGCTCGTTCATCCCGAAAACCTCCTATTTCGCCAATAAGACTAAGTTATCTCTGTGAATGATCTCATCGTAAGGTTTACTGCCGAGGATCGTAATGATCTCATCAGTATGCGCACCACGAATTTTTTCAACATCTGCCGATGGATAGTTTGTACGTCCGCGCGCGATCTCACGACCTTTTTGATTCAATACGCGGATGACATCGCCTTCATCGAATCTGCCGTCAACAGATACGATACCTGCCGCCAAAAGGCTCGCACCACCATCGAGTGCATTTTCACAACCTTTGTCAACGGTGATAGTCCCTGCAAGTCGTGCACCGAATGCCAACCAGCGTTTACGAAGCTGAAGATGCGATTCACGTGCTACGAACAGTGTACCGACCGTTTCATCGTGAAGCAGTGCGTGCAAGATATTCTCCTTAGAACCCGATCCGATGAGCATATGGATGCCCGAACTGACAGCGATCTTTGCTGCCTGAATCTTCGTCTGCATCCCGCCTGTCCCGTTTTTCGTACCGGGGCCGCCCGCAAGTGCTTCGATATCTGCCGTGATCTCATGCACGAGAGGTATCTTCTTCGCATTCGGATTCGTCTGCGGATTATCATCATAGAGACCCTCGATATCCGACAACAAAATGAGCGCATCGGCATCAACGATCGTCGCAACGATCGCCGAAAGCGTATCATTATCGCCTATCTTGATCTCATCGACGGCAACAGCGTCGTTCTCGTTGATAACGGGAATGACTCCCATCTTAAGAAGCGTCAAGAGCGCATTACGCGAATGGTTGAATCGACTATGCTTGATCGAATCTTCTCGCGTCAAGAGTATCTGTGCCGTCACTTTGCCGTATTCAGAGAAAAACTTCTCATAAATATGCATAAGCGCACCTTGTCCGACAGCTGCCGCAGCCTGTTTCTCGGGAATCGTTTTCGGACGTTCTTTGAGCCCCATGCGATTCATACCGACACCGATCGCACCCGACGTAACGAGAATAATTTCTTTGCCCTGATTGGCAAGATCGGCAAGCTCACGCACCAATTTTTCGATGCGATGATAATTCAGTTGTCCCGTAGCATATGTGATCGTACTGGTACCTACTTTGACGACCAGACGTTTTGCTTTCTGTAAGTCTTTTCTCTGCACACCATCAACTCCAACCTACACAGCTGTTTTTATCATTAAGGAAGTTCGATCTTTTTCTTTTCCGTATTCTCTTGATAGAGAAGACCGTTGCGGCCGATGATCTGAACCAGTTCCGCACGGCATTTTTTTGCCAATACAGGAATGACATCTTTCGGCTCTTTTTCGCAGTTTTGAAGAACGCGCACTTTGACAAGCTCACGCGCCTTCAATGCTTCTTTGACACTCTGTACAAGTGTCGGTGTAATACCCGATTTACCGATCTGAATGATTGCGTCCTCATGATGACCGAGCGAACGCAAGAATGCTTTTTGTTTGCCTGTTAATTCCACTATTCTGTCTCCTATTCTCGATATTCAAATTCCATATCGCCGATACGGACCGTATCGCCTTCTTGGATACCACGTTCTTTGATTGCCGCTTCAATGCCGCTCTTCTTCCAATATACTTGGAATCTGCGAACAGCTTCGGGGTTGTTGAATTTCGTCATAGCAACTTTACGTTCCAAATAACGACCGCTGACAACGTATGCACCGTCATCGTCACGCGTGATCGTAATCGCGTGCTCATCTTCCGGCTGATACATACGAACTGCTTCTTCGTCTGTCTCTTCAACAGGCTCTACATATTCTGCCAAGAGAACCGATACACGTTCCATCAACGCTTTGAGACCATCGCCCGTAGCCGCCGAAACAGGGAACACTTCCACACCGCGTTCTTTCATATACGCTTCGATACGCGCAAGATTCTCCTGCGCTTCGGGAATATCCATTTTGTTTGCCGCAACGATCTGCGGACGTGTTGCCAAACGTTTGTTGTAAAGTGCCAATTCTTTGTTGATCTTTTCGTAATCTTCGAGCGGGTCACGACCTTCGAGACCCGATGCGTCGAGTACATGGATGATGACCTTCGTACGTTCTACATGACGAAGGAATGCATGACCGAGACCAACACCTTCGTGCGCGCCTTCGATAAGACCCGGGATATCCGCCATAACAAAGCTGTGACCTTTGTCAAGGCTGACAACACCAAGTACCGGTACGAGCGTCGTGAAGTGGTATGCCGCAACTTCCGGGCGTGCCGACGATACCATCGTGATGATACTCGATTTGCCTACGCTCGGATAACCGACAAGACCGACGTCTGCGAGAAGCTTCAATTCAAGCAACAGATCGAACGATTCGCCCGGTTCACCGTTTTCTGCATAGACAGGCGCACGGTTGATGCTGTTCGGGAAGCGTGCATTACCACGACCACCGCGTCCGCCTTTTGCGATAACGAGCTGTTGACCTACGACCGTAAGGTCTGCCATCACTTCATCAGTCGCCGCATTTTTGACAAGCGTACCCTGCGGAACTTTGATATAGATCGGTTTCGCCGATGCACCGTGTTTCGTATTTTTTTCACCGTCGCCGCCGCGATCAGCTTTAAACTTACGTTTATAACGGAAGTCCAGCAGCGTATTCATACCCGAATCAACAACAAGGATGACATCCCCGCCGCGACCACCGTCACCGCCGTTCGGACCACCTTTCGCTACGAATTTTTCTCGACGGAAACTGGACATCCCATTGCCGCCACTACCTGCAATAACTTGTATTCTTGCGCGATCAATAAACATCTTTTTATTTCCTTTCTATATGCCGTAATGCCGAAATTCGGCTTCTTCTCTCTAACTTTATTATATTTCTCTTTTTCTATCGAAAATCCTGTTTACAACACGAAGAACAACTTTACAGAGAAAAAGCCGTCTGCCTTCATATTACAAAAACGCCTGCAGAAGTTTCCTTCCACAGGCGTCTCTTTTAGTCTACAAATCAGATAGCTTGTTCTTCCGTGTAAACGCTGATCTGACGGTTGTAACGGCCTTTGCGTTCAAAAGCAACACGACCTGCTACTTTTGCAAACAAAGTATCGTCTTTACCGATGCCAACGTTCGCGCCCGGATGGAAATGCGTACCTCTCTGGCGAACCAAAATGCTTCCGGCAGTTACAACTTCACCGGCATGACGTTTAACGCCAAGGCGTTTCGATTCACTGTCACGACCGTTTCGCGTACTACCTACACCTTTTTTATGAGCAAAAAGCTGTAAATTAAACTGAAACATACGTTTCACCTCCTAGTTTGTGAAATAGTTATATACTCCGAGTGAAGCTTCTCAATCTCAAGAAGCCCTAAAATCATGGTTTCTAACACAGCGTCCGTCTGTTCATTGGGTTTTGCATTAAGCTGTACGGATAAACGACCTTCTTCCATATCATAAGAAACATCATGTTTCAAATGCATGGTTAGCCCCAAGAGTGCCGTCTGTGCAAGCGCGGATACCGCGGCACAGACAATATCTTGTCCATACGGCGCAGAGCCTGCATGCCCTTTCATACAAAAACCTGTTACAGAGTTACTGTATGAACGCAAAATTTTGATATGAATCATAATTATGCTTCGATTTTTTCGATAACAACTTTCGTGAACGGCTGGCGATGACCCTGACGTCTGCGATAGTTAGCTTTAGCTTTGTATTTGAAAACCAAGATTTTTCTAGCTTTACCCTGTTTTTCAACTTTAGCCGTAACTTTTGCACCTTCAACGAACGGTTTGCCTACTACCAAAGCGTCTTCTTTGGATACAGCGATAACTTCGTCGAACGTTACAACTTCGCCTTCAGCAGCTTCCAATTTTTCTACGAAAATGGAATCGCCTTCGCTTACACGATACTGTTTACCACCGGTTTTGATGATTGCGTACATACATACACCTCCCTATAAAGATACTCGCCGAATACGGTACAGCGCCTTGCTGTTTATACGACCTCTTCGAGCGGTTTGGGCTGTAAGACACTCTTACAGAATCAGATTATATCACAATTAAAATATGCTTGTCAACGATTTTATTCGTCCCCTTGCAAAATAATATAAGCAGATTGATTCTTTTCTTTTTGCTCTTTCAGCTGTATTTTTCGTGCCAGGTCCGCTTCCAATTTATCGATATGGTTATCACGTTTCAGCCACGCGATGACCGACGGATGCGCTTCTACCATAAGTGCTCGGCCGTTCTTACGACTCTTTCCGATCTCACGAAGCCGACGACATATCTGTATCCCGATCGTCTGCGCCGACGGTACACGACCCGACCCTGCACAATGCGGACAAGGCTCATGTGTCAATGCATCGACCGTCTGACGCGATTTTTTGCGTGTCATCTCAACAAGTCCGAGCCCCGTGAGTCCGACGATATTCGTCTTTGTCTTATCCTTCTTCGTACCTTGCTGCAGAACACGAAGGACTTCTTTTTGGTGTTCGGTCTTCTCCATGTCGATGAAGTCAATGATGATGATACCACTGACATCTCTGAGACGTATCTGACGTGCGATCTCTTCTGCCGCCTCTACATTCGTCAAAAACACCGTATCGGCAAGCGTCGTACCGCCTGTGAACTTACCTGTATTGACATCAATAACAGTCAATGCTTCCGTCTTATCAAAGACGAGATATCCGCCCGACGGCAATTCCACCTCACGTGCATGGATGGCATCTACCGCATCCTTGATGCCGTTCACGCCGAAGATATCACCTTCGGGAGAACATTCGACTTTCGCCAAGTCTGCGTGCGCCGAGCTTCCGTTCAAAAGGTCGCAGATACGCTGATAATCATCCACTTGATCGACAATGACTCTCTCTACATCAGCGCGAAAATAATCTCGCACCATACGAATGACGAGATCGACATCGCGATAGAGAAGGATCGGTGCATGCGAATACTTCGCCCTCGCGGCAAGCACGCGCCACAGATTCGTCAAATAACGAATATCCTGCGTCAACTCTTCACTCGTCTTTTCTTTCGCCGCAGTACGGATGATCATACCCATCCCTTCGGGACAGAGTTTCTCTGCAAGCACTTTGAGACGTTCGCGTTCTTCCTTCTCTTCTATCTGCTTTGAGATGCCGACATAATCAGCCGTCGGCAACAGCACCACATCGCGACCCGGGAGCGTCAGATGCGTCGTTGCTTTCGGCCCTTTGGTTCCGACAGCATCTTTTACGATCTGCACAAGTATCTCTTGACCGACGAACAGCTTTTCGGGCGCGATACCTTTCGCGAACATCGACAGCTCGCATTCACGCAAGTCTCCGATATAGAGAAACGCGTTCTTATCCATTCCGATATCGACAAATGCCGCTTGCATCCCCGGCAAAATGTTCTGCACTCTTCCTTTATATATATTGCCTACCAAATGACTGTCATCGGGACGCTCTATGACAAGCTCTGCCAGTCTATCGTCCTCAACGATCGCCATCCTGGTTTCTTCGGGCAGTGAATTTACTATGATCGTCTGCGCCATGTATATCCCCTCTTATGCAATGAGCGCAGTCCATTTACCGTTACGACGGCAAAACAGTCCCGTTCTCTCGATTTGTACCGTCTCTACTTCGATCGGGAAACCGAACATATCATACAACGCACGCAATATCTGTTCAGGCTTCACGCTACCTTGCGGTGTGATCAAAATATCCATCAAAATCTCATCTTGTTCACCTTCGACGAATTTGATCGGAGCGGCCATATATTGTTTTACTTCAACTTCCTTACGACTTTTCGGCGTCACTTTCCAGATAACGACGTCGAGTTCTGCCTCAAATGAAGCGATCGCTTTTTTGATAGCCTCTTTGTTATATCCGCTCGGCAATACGATGCGATACGAAGCACGTTCCGCAAGCGCCATCAATGCTTTTTTATCAGCCGCATCTTTGTAGATGGCACGTTTCAAGCGGATACCTTTCGGCAATGCTTGCTCCAACAGCTGTGTAAAACAAGACAGCGAATACGGTTCGGCAAGCTCCACATCCATATATTCGCTCGAGCTCGTCACACCGACAGCAAGTGCCGATGCAAAAGCAAGTTTCATATGCGGATTAAAACCCTCCGAATATGCGGCAGGGATACCTGCACGACGGATCGCACGTTCGACCGCGCCCGCATAATCGAGATGCGAAATGTAGCGAATTTCTTCGCCCTTTGTTATTTCTGCTCGAATGATCGTTTTCATTTCGCCAATCCTCCATCTATTACCGTTACATTGAGGTTCGGACATACTCCGCAGAAGTTGCACGCATCGCGGCGGCAATCTCCCGTCAATACTTCTTTTTGTGCGTTTTCATATTCGCGCCACAAGAATGCTTCATCAGCACCGCACGAGATATGCTGCCACGGCATGATCTCGCCAAGCGCACGTTCACGATTCGCATAGAACGTCGGGTCTACACCTTCTGTTTCAAAGGCATTCATCCAGACATCATATTTGAAATGATCGGACCAGCCGTCGTATTTTGCACCGTTTTTCCATGCCGTCAAGAGGACTTTGCCCAAACGACGGTCACCGCGTGCGAACACGCCTTCGAGGAAGCTTGTCGGCACATCATGATAATGATACGTGATACTGCGGTCTTTGATATGCTCTTTGAGAAGCTGTTGCTTACGACGAAGCTCATCAGGCGTATTCTGCGGGAACCATTGGAACGGTGTGTTCGGTTTCGGTACGAACGACGATACGCTGACCGTAACTTTGGCACCACGTTTGCCTTTGATAGACTTGTACAAATCAAGCACACGATACGCGAGCTTCGCAATACCGATGATGTCTTCATCCGTTTCTGTCGGCAAGCCGATCATGAAGTACAACTTGATAGTAGACCAGCCTTGACGGAATGCCGCGCCTGTTGCTTCCATCAAGTTCTCTTCCGTAACGCCTTTGTTGATAACATCACGCAATCTCTGCGTACCTGCTTCGGGCGCAAACGTCAGACCACTTTTTCGTACCTGCTGTACTTCCTGCGCAAGTTCGATAGAGAAGCTGTCGATACGGAGCGACGGAAGCGACACGCTGACGCCTTCTTTCGAGAATCGGTTGATAAGCGCAGGCACAAGTTCTTTCAATCGAGAATAGTCTGCCGAGCTCAAAGAAGTCAATGACATTTCGTTGTAGCCCGTATTGGCAACTTGTTTTTCTGCGATCTTCATGAGCGTTTCCATCTTACGTTCACGAACAGGGCGATAGATAACACCTGCTTGACAGAAACGACAGCCGCGCGTACATCCGCGGAACAATTCGAGCATGATACGGTCATGCACGATATCGATATACGGCACGACAGGTCTCGTTACAGACGGTACCGCATCAAGATCGGGCACAACACGTTTATTGACGACCGACGGTGCGCCTTCGGTTGCTGTGATAGCTTTGATCGTACCATCTTCATTGTAATCTACTGCATAGAACGACGGCACATAAATACCGCTGACTTGTGCGGCACGACGAAGGAATCCTACTCTGCCGTCTGGTCTGCCGTCTTTTTGCCATGCGATATAGGCATCAACGAGTTCGCCTAAAACGATCTCGCCTTCGCCGACGACGAACAGGTCAAAGAAGTCTGCCACAGGTTCCGCGTTATAGACACACGGACCACCGCCGACAACGAACGGCATATCGTCACCGCGTTCGCTTGCCAAAAGCGGGATGCCCGCAAGATCGAGTACATTGAGTACGTTCGAATAGATCATCTCATACTGGAGCGAAAAACCGACAAAGTCGAACTCTTTGATCGGCGTAAAACTTTCAAGAGAATACAGCGGGATCTGATGCTGTCTCATCTTCTCTTCCATATCGACCCATGGCGCATAGACACGCTCTGCCGCAACATCCTTGCGCGCGTTCAAGATCTCATACAATATCTTTAACCCCAAATTGCTCATACCGACTTCATATACATCGGGGAGCGACAACGCAAAGCGGACCATACCTTCTTGGTATGGCTTATGCACGCTGTTCAATTCGTTGCCTGTATAACGAGCAGGTTTGCTCACACTTGCCAAAATAGCAGAATCTACTTTTATCACACTATTCTCCTCCTGCTTGATTTCTTCCCAAAACAAAACACTATGAAAAAATAATCTTCTACAATTATGAGCTATTTCCCTTTTTTCTGCCGAAAATTCCTCTGAAATTCATCTTCCGACATACAAATAGAAGGGATACAGCGCACAAGCCATATCCCTTACCTATCTTTATACCAAGAGCCATATGAGGAGCGGCGCAAAAAGCGACGCAAAAACTGCCGCCAATGCCATTGCCGAACTGCCCATAGCACCTGTTTTTTCACTTTCCAAGAGTCCCATCGCCGCACCCTGCGCATGCGCTACCGTACCGAGCGACAGACCGCGCGCCATCTCATCTTTGATACGCGCAAGCGTCAAGATATCACGGCCGAATGCCGCACCGAGCGTACCTGTCGCAACGACGAACGCGACCGCAAGAGACGGATCTCCGCCCGCCAGACGCACGATCTCGACAGCAACAGGAGCCGTGACAGACTTCGTCCCTGCCGCAATCATAACACCTGCGTCAAGACCGCCCAACTTAATAATAAGCATCGCGCTTGCCATCGAGAGGAACGATCCTGCCGCTACACTGAGACAGATAAGAAAGCCGAAGTCCTTTAAAAGCTGACGATTCTTATAGAGCGGGATCGCAAGAGCGACCGTAGCAGGCCCCAAGAGGAACGTCATGATCTTGCTCGCAGGTTCATACGGCGCATACGGAATATCACAGATGACCATCACACCGATAACGATCGTCGTACCAAGGAGCACCATGTTAAAGAGCGGATTCGGATACTTGAGAAACAAGTACCGTGTGATGCGATACGCAATAAGCGTCAATACAATAAGCGCCAATGTCATACCATAGTCCATCACGATACCCTCCCCTTACAAAGAAGTGTCAATGCCGCGACACCCAAGAGTGTCAAGAGCGCACTCGCCACGATACTGATACCGAGCGTCACACTATGTTCCATAAACAAGTCGCCCCAATTCATCAGACCGACTGCCAGCGGAATAAAAAAGAACGTCAGATGCTTCAAGAGAAAAGACGATGCAACCGAGAGCTGCTCTACCTTCACGATACCGAGGCACAGCGCGACGAACAGAAGCACCATACCGACAACATTGCCCGGGATAGGAAACGGTATCACAGAAGCGATCAAATTACCGCCTGCATAAAAGAGC
>JAFPBC010000006.1 GCA_017390595.1 Selenomonadales bacterium
GCAATCGCTTGCATGAAACGAAAGAAAAAGAAGAACGTCTTGCCGAGATCATCAATGATACGCTTGCACGCGGCGGTAACGTCATCATTCCATCGTTCGCGGTAGGACGTGCACAGTCCATCCTCTATTACCTGGCGCATCTCTGGCGCGACGGCAAGATACCCGATGTGCCTATCATCCTTGATAGTCCGCTTGCTATTGAAGCGACGCGTATATTCGGGCGCAATACCGATGTATTCGACGAAGAATCGACAGCGATGCTCGACGGTCCCGACGGCGTGATGGAGCTTCCGCAGCTCGTGATGAGCAAGACAGCGGAAGAGTCGAAACAGATCAACGAGCGTCAAGGCTCTGCTATCATCATCTCGGCGAGCGGTATGGCTGACGCGGGACGTATCCTTCATCACTTGAAATACAACTTGTGGCGCCCTGAGAGCAGTGTCTTGTTCGTTGGATACCAAGCAGAAGGCTCGCTTGGCAGACGCCTCTTGGAAGGTGTCAAACGTGTCAAACTCCTCGGTATCGAGACGGTCGTTCGTGCGTCTATCTACAACATGGACGGATTCTCGGCGCATGCGGACAAGAATCAGATACTCGCGTGGATGAAGAACTTCGACAAACAGCGTCTCAATAACGTGTTCTTGGTGCACGGCGAGCTTCCCGCACAGTTAGAGCTCGGTGAAGCCGTTGCAAATGAAGTCGGTGTCCCGTTCTATATTCCGCAGTACGGTGATAGTGCGATCATCGAAGGTAAGTCCTTCCATATCGAAGCGGCCGAACTTGAAGATACCGCACCGCAGACGAGAGACCTCATCGAGTACTTCAAAGTGCTTGAGTCGGAATATCGTCAAATGCGTCGTAATGTCATCGCTCGTGTCGCGCAAAAACCGGAAGAATTGCCGAAGATCATTCAGATACACGAAAAAGCGATAAAATATTGGAAAAAGCTAATGAATGACCTGTAAAACACGAAAAAATACAATTACTTTTATTGACAATTATTAGTCTGATATAGTAAAGTAAAAAGGATGTATGATATGCATGCATCCTTTCTTTTTTGAATATTAGGAGGCAGACACAATGAGACGTGACGATTTAAGAAATATAGCTATTATTGCCCACGTTGACCACGGTAAAACGACGTTGGTCGACGCTATGCTCCGCCAGAGCGGTGTATTTCGTGCGAACGAACAGGTCGCAGAACGCGTAATGGACTCGAACGATTTGGAACGTGAACGCGGTATTACCATCTTGTCGAAAAATACGGCAGTTATGTACAATGATGTAAAAATCAACATTGTCGACACCCCGGGCCATGCTGACTTCGGCGGCGAAGTTGAGCGTGTCCTCAACATGGTCGACGGTGTTCTTCTTTTGGTAGACTCGTTTGAAGGCCCGATGCCGCAGACGAAATACGTGCTTCGCAAAGCACTCGAACAGAAATTAAAACCGATCGTTGTTATCAACAAGATCGACCGTCCCGACCAGCGTGTTGAAGAAGTCGTTGACGAAGTATTGGAACTCTTTATCGAACTCGATGCAGACGACGATCAGCTCGACTTCCCTGTTATCTACGCGGCAGCTCGCGCAGGTATCGCAAAACTCTCCATGGATGACGAAAGCGACAATCTTGCTCCGCTCTTCGAACTCCTTCTCAAAGAGATCCCGGGTCCGAAAGGCGATGTAGACGGTCCGCTCCAGATGATGGTAACGACGCTTGATTATGATGAATATGTAGGTCGTATCGCGATCGGTCGTGTTATCCGCGGCAAGATCCTCAACGGCCAGAACGTCGTTGTTATGAACGGCGACCAGACGACGAAAGCAAAGATCGGTCGTCTCTACGGATACCAAGGTTTGAAACGTGCCGAAGTACCGGAAGCAGGCATGGGCGACATCGTAGCTGTTACGGGTCTTGCTGATGTCAGCATCGGTCAGACGATCGCCGACCCGGAAAATCCGGAAGCATTGCCGGCACTCAACATTGACGAACCGACGCTCTCCATGACGTTCGGTGTCAACACGAGCCCGTTCGCAGGTCGTGAAGGTACATTCGTAACGTCGCGCCACGTTCGCGATCGTCTCTTCAAAGAAACAGAAACGAACGTCAGCCTTCGTGTAGAAGAAACAGACAACACCGATACGTTCAAAGTATCGGGTCGTGGTGAGCTCCACTTGTCCGTTTTGATCGAAACGATGCGCCGTGAAGGTTTCGAGCTTCAGATCGGTAAACCGGAAGTTATCTATAAAACGATCAACGGCGAAGTTTGCGAACCGCTCGAATTCTTGACGATCGACGTGCCGCAGGAATTCATGGGTACTGTTATGGAATCGCTCGGTACGCGTAAAGCAGAGCTCGTCAACATGGTTGAAATGGCAGGCTACTTGCGTATGGAATTCGTTATCCCTGCACGTGGTTTGATCGGTTTCCGTTCGGAATTCTTGACGAATACGAAAGGCAACGGTATCATGAACCACGTATTCAACGGCTATGTTCCGTACAAAGGCGATATCCCGGGTCGTACGCGCGGTTCTCTCGTTGCGTTCGAAGACGGCGAAACGACGGCATACGGTATCTCTAACGTACAGGAACGCGGTGTTGTATTCATCCGCCCGGGTGAAGCTGTCTACGAAGGCATGATCATCGGCGAAAATACGCGTGAACTTGATATGGACGTTAACCCGTGCAAGAAAAAACACGTTACCAATATGCGTTCGAGCTCGTCCGACGAAGCGATCCGTCTTGTACCGCCGAGACTCTTCTCGCTTGAACAGGCACTCGAATATATCAACAAAGACGAATTGGTAGAAGTAACGCCGGAAAATATTCGTCTTCGTAAACAAGTATTGGATCGTACGGCACGTGGTCGTGCGCGCAAAAACGGATAAATCCATTAGAAAACCAATGAAAATGAGCGATAAGGCATTGATTTAGCAAAAATTCTTATGTTTTCCTGAAAAAAAGAAGGATTTTTCCCGCTCGCTTTAAACAAGCGCATTTGCGAAGCGGAAAAA
>JAFPBC010000061.1 GCA_017390595.1 Selenomonadales bacterium
GAACTCGAAGCCTGCCGATGTAGCAGAGCTTTTGAAGAAGCATCCCGAGATCAAGTTTGTTTCGTTGGTCGGGATCGACTTGGCAGGTAATGATACGGATGAAAAAATTCCGATCCATATTTTCCTTGAAGATATAGAGGACTTCTATGCAGGTTCTGCTGTGCAGACGGACGGTTCTTCTGTCGTATTGACTGGCATTGCGACGATCAATAATGCAAAAGTCGATATGCCGATCGACCCGACGGTGAATTGGTATGTAGACTATAATTTCGAGCATCTTGATGAAGAATCGGGCTATCCGACGGGTACGCTTCGTATTCCTGCATTCTTGATCCACGATGGCAAGCGTGTCGACTCGCGTGCTGTGCTTGCCGATTCGCTCAAATATGTACGTGAGACGATGCTTGATCTGTTCTCGCGTGTCGATAAGATCGCAGGTCTCGATATCGATCCGAAAGAGATCGTGGATGTGACCTTCACGTCGGCAACAGAGCTTGAGTTTTGGGTAAAAACACCGCTCGGAGACGCGGAGATCCAAGAGATGTCGGCATCGCAGGTCATGCAGGAACAGTACTGGCAGAGAACGCGCGGTGTCGTCAGAACGGCGCTTGAACAGTGCGTGCTCGCACTTGATGCGTATGGTCTCTGTGCAGAGATGGGTCACAAAGAAGTCGGCGGTATGAAGGCTCATATCGACGGCAGTGGTCATATGACGCACGTTTGCGAACAGCTTGAGATCGACTGGAAATATGCCGATACAGTACAGGCGGCTGACAATGAGCTTCTCGCGCGTATCTTGGTCAAAGAGATCTTCCGTATGAACGGTCTCGAAGTCAACTTCAAAGCAAAACCGATGATCGGCCTTGCCGGCAACGGTAAACATATGCATTTCAGCATCCAGGCTGTCTTGAGATCGGGCAAAGTCGTGCCGCTCTTCGCACCGTCCGATATTCACAAAGACTACTTGAGCGCGATCGGCTATGGCGCTATCATGGGTCTTCTCAAAAATTATGAAGTCGTCAATCCGCTCGTATCGGCAACGAACGACTCGCTCAACCGCTTGAAACCGGGCTTCGAAGCTCCGATCTGTATCGTAACATCGCTCGGTCATTCGCCGGAGCAGCCGTCGCGTAACCGTACGATCCTTGCAGGTCTTATCCGCGATCTCGAAAATCCGTTCGCAACGCGTTTCGAGCTTCGTTCGCCGAATCCGTACACCGATACGTATCTCGTATTGGCAGCTATCTATTTGACGATCGTAGACGGTGTCAAAGCCGTTCTCGAATCGGGCAAAACGACTGATGAACTCTTGGCAGAATTGTCGAAACAGCCGGGCGAAGAAGGCTTCTATTTGGAAAAAGACCGTGCATATCGCAGTGAAGAAGACGTATTCGAAGAGTATACGGATGAAGAACGCGATGCTATGTTCGGTGCACCGCCGGCAACTGTCTGGGAAAACATGCAGGGTTTCGCGAAATATCCCGAGAAAAAAGCTGTTCTTGCGGCAAGCGGTGCTATGACGAACGCTATCATGGACGCATTCGTTGCAGGCTCGCTCATCCGTTGGGAAACGGAGCTTATCAATCGCTTGATCCCCGAAAACCTCAGCATCGTTCGCGAATGCAAAGCCATCCACACAGATGCCAACGACCAAGACATGGTCCTTTGGAACGCAGTACAGGAGCTTCGCTTATACTTGGCCAAAGACAGCATCGCTCAAAAATCGCTCTTTACGCGCATCAAAGAAGCATTCAAACAGGGCGACAAAGATACCGCTTCGGATCTTCAAGTAGAAATGTACAACAAAATGGAAGCACTCAAAGCTGCTTACAAAGCATATACGGATAACATCATCTGATCAACATACGAGACCGACAGGCGTTGTTCTGTCGGTCTTCCCATAAAAGGAGAGGGCATCATGAGCAAACAGAAACAACAATCGACTGAGCAAACGAGTAAAGCACCGATCAAGGCAACGGCAGCGATTACCTTCATCATGGGTCTGTTGACCGTCCTTGCGATCGCACCGGAAAATACGTTCTTACACATCGGATACATCATCATCGTAGGGTATGCGTTGTTCCATTATGCGGTACTTCGCGGTAAGAAAAAAGCGACCCGCGAAAAACCGATGAGTCGTGAAAAACTCGAGTCGCTCAAAACGAAAATGGAAGCTGACGAAGTACGACTCGAAAAAACTGCGAAAAAAATCGAGAAATTGGAAGAAAAACAAGCACAGGTAGAAGCCGATCTTGCACGTGCGCACGAACTGACGATCAAAGAATGGCATGACCTTTGTGATATCGTTGAAGAGGTAGC
>JAFPBC010000062.1 GCA_017390595.1 Selenomonadales bacterium
ATGAAGATGAGAGCTTAATTCCGAAATTGACGGAGAACCGTCCTCTTGCAGCCGTGTCGTTTGCCGGCCGCTATCGTTTGATCGACTTCGCGCTTTCGAACTTGGTCAACGCGGGCGCTCAGAACGTAGGTATCCTGTTCCACGACAAAGCACGCGCATTGATGGATCACCTCCGTTCCGGTAAAGAATGGGACCTTGCACGCAAACGTGACGGTCTGTTCGTTTTACCGCAGACGACGAAAGGTGAAAGTGACTGGATGGATGATGCTCCGGCACTTGCAAGTCATATCGACTACCTCAAAAAATCCCGTCAGGAATACGTTATCATGAGCGGTACGAGCTTGGTATTCACGATGGATTATACGCCGTTTATCGAAGCGCACAAAGCATCGGGCGCAGACATTACGATGCTCTATCGCCAAGAAGCCGATGACTTCGATTTTTCGCGCGCGACGGTCATGGCTGTCAAAGAAGACGGCGAAGTGACCGACTTGGCAGTCAATCCCGCGCACCGTTTCAGCAACAGCGTAGCAATGGGCGTATACATCATGCGCCGTGAGTTCCTTATCGATCTCGTTCGCGACGTACTCGCGCATGGCGGCAGAAATATTTTGAGAGACGGTCTCGTACGTTACTTGTCCGATTACAAAGTATACGGCTATCGTTATGACGGTTATGTAGCAAGGATCGATACGACGCTGAAATATTATCAGCACAATATGGATATGGTAAAAGAAGAAAACTGGTCGGCGCTCTTCGGCCAGGATCAAAAAGTCTTGACGAAGATCAAAGACGAAGCACCTGTTAAGTACAAAGAGCAGGCAAAGGTACGCCGTTCGATCGTAGCCAACGGCTGCGTGATCAACGGCGAAGTCGAAAATTCGGTATTGTTCCGCGGTGTCAAAGTAGAAGCAGGAGCGGTCGTTCGCAACTGCGTATTGATGCAGCGTTGTGTAGTGAAAGCAGGCGCAGTTCTGGAAAATGTCATCTGCGATAAGTATGGCACGATCACAGAAGGACGCTACCTGAAAGGAGAGACAAACTATCCTTTGCTAGTTGAGAAAGGAGTTGTCATCTAATGAACATTCTTCATATCGCGACAGAGGCTGTCCCGTTTGCGAAAACGGGCGGTCTCAGCGATGTGGTTGGGGCACTCCCGAAAGCGTTGGCGGCGAGCGGCTCGGACGATGTCCGAGTCGCCCTGCCGCTCTATGCTTCTGTGCCCAAATTATATCGAAGAAAAATGCAGTCTGTCGGCGAGGTGGTCGTACCACTCGGTTGGCGCAAACAGCCATGCCGTATCTACTCGCTGAAACATGGCGGCGTTCTTTTTTATTTCTTCGAAAATGAGTTTTACTTCGAACGTGACAATGTCTACGGTTATCACGACGACCATGAACGATTCGCGTTCTATGCGAAGGCTGTCCTCACCGCGCTTCCGAAGCTCGGCTTCCGCGCGGAGGTGCTCCATATGCACGATTGGCATACGGCGCTCGTCAGCCTTTTCCTCAAAACGCAATTTTATCAGGACCCGTACTACGATAAGATCAAGACGGTACTGACCATCCACACGATGGCGTTTCAAGGCCATTTCGGCTCTGAGGTGCTCGGCGATGTACTCGGTCTTGATGACAGATTTTTGTCGGCGGGTGAGCTCGGCAAGGACGGCGGTATCAGCTACCTTCAAGGCGGTATCCGTTATGCCGATGCGGTAACGACGGTCAGCCCCGCGTATGCCGATGAGCTTCGCGCGGAAGGCTCCGACTACCCGACTGATGCTTATGACAAACTCGTCGGTATCATCAACGGTATCGACACAAAAGAATTCGATCCGTCGAAAGACAAAGAGATCCCCGAGAATTACGACGCGAAGTCTATCAAGAATCGCGCGCGCAACAAACGCAAGCTGAAAGAAGAGCTCGAGCTTACCGAAGGCGACCAGCCGCTCATCAGCGTCATCATGCGTTTGTCGAGAGAAAAAGGTGTCGAAGTGCTCTTAGCCGCACTTGAACGTATCCTTGCACAAGGCGCGCAGGTCGCTGTGCTCGGTCTCGGTGACTACTGCTACCAAGAAGAGCTCAAAGCCCTTGAAGCACGTTTCAAAGGACAGCTTGCCGTATGCCTCCGTTTTGACGAACGATTGGCAAAACGCATCTACGCAGGCACGGATATGCTCCTTCTGCCGTCCCTTACGGAATCGTGCGGTCTCGGTGCGATGCTCGCGCAGCGTTACGGTGCGGTCGTACTGGCATCGGCGGTCGGCGGCTACAAAAACAGCGTAGTACCGCAGGGCGAGAAGAATGCCAACGGATTTTTATTTGAAGGAAACAATGAAGAACAGATGCTGTTAGTGATCAGAGAAGCCTTAGAGATGTATCCGAACAAGCGTCAATGGAATAAACTGATACGGACAGCGATGGCCGAAGACCATAGCTGGCAGAGATCGGCGCAGGAATATATC
>JAFPBC010000063.1 GCA_017390595.1 Selenomonadales bacterium
GAAGCTGTAAAGATTTTCGGAATAACTATCGTTATATTGAAGTGCTATCTCAACGATAGTCGTACCTTTCGATCCGCTGATGTAGATCGTATCTTTATGCAATACATCTTTATTTTCATTCAAGTATTCTACGAACGAACGGATACCGCCTTCGAAATGGAACGTCTCTGTGCGGTCGTCGCGTTCATCGCTCAACGTGATACGGATACCTTGGTTGAGGAATGCCAATTCGCGCAAACGATGTTTGAGCGTATCGAAGTTGTAATTCGTATCTTCGAAGATCTCGGGGTCCGGCTGGAAGAATACTTCTGTACCCGTTTCGTCTGTATCTCCGATGATATGGAGCGGGTCGGACGTACAGCCGCGCACGAAGCTGATCTCGTGAACTTTGCTGCTGCGTTTGACGCGAACTGTCATATTGGTGCTGAGTGCGTTTACGACGGATACCCCTACACCGTGAAGACCGCCCGATACCTTATAACCGTCACCGCCGAATTTACCGCCCGCGTGAAGGACAGTCAATACGACTTCGACGGCAGGTTTGCCCGTTGCGTGCATATCAACAGGGATACCACGGCCGTTATCGCGTACGATAATACCGTTTTCTTTTGTAATAACGACTTCTACATTGTCGCAATAGCCTGCCAAGGCTTCGTCGATACTGTTATCGACGACTTCATATACCAAATGGTGAAGACCGCGCAGAGATGTCGTCCCGATATACATACCGGGGCGTTTTCTTACGGCTTCCAAACCTTCAAGTACTTGTATCTCGTCCGCACCGTATTGTCCGTGTACGGTCGTATCCTGATTGGTTTCCACTTGCGATTTCCTCCCTCGTTATTTTTCTGCCATCATCGCTTTTACGCTTTGCGCTCGTTTTTTGAGCGTCAAAGAAGAAATGACAGACAGATATATCTTATCATCTGTAAAAATATAGCTTTTTGCTTCTTTTGATATCTCGACGACTTCTTTTCCCGACATCATTATTTCGAGCGTTTTTTGATTCTCGGGAAGTTCCATCGTCTTATGGTCGTATATCGCCAAGATATCTTTGACAGGAACCATCACATCACTGCCGAGATGTAGGAACATACGTTTTCCCCCTAAACTTGACTACGATCTTATTGACCGTATCTTCCGTTATGATATCAGGTGTCATGCCTGTGACGAGCATCGCGAGCAGATATCTCGTCATGTCAGATGTATCTCCCTCACGCAATTTTTTTGCTGTTTGGTCGATGAGGTCTGCTTTTATTTCTTGGTACTCCGCATTCGTACAAGGTATGATGCCGTTTAGCTTTGCATATGTCAAAAACGGCGCACCGATCAGAGTCATCTTGATATTTTTTTGTTTTTCTTGTTTCTTTTGGCGACGACAGTTTGTGCAATACATCTCTTTTTTCTCGCAGAGCGTACCGCATATACCGCATGGATGGTATCCGTGCGCCACCTTCAGCTTATCAAGCTTTTTCTGCTTTTCCAAGATAGACGCGAGCTTATCTCTCAGTCTATCGTCTGTTACCGAAGAGGTCTTTGTCTTGATATCTCGCACAGTCTCCTCTTCTAAGGTGACTTTATCGAGATAATAGTCCAAATTCGGTAAATCTTTATTTATTTCTCTGAATTTCGCTTGATATCCTGTCTGTATGCGAATATCTTTTACGATTTTATCATCTGCAAATTCATTGATCTTCTTGATGAGCGTGCGTTTCATCATCAAAACTTGATGTGACCATACCGAGCTGTCTGTATGTACGGTGAGTGTTCCACGTGAAAACTTACCGCAAGATACATGTCTTGCCACGTCGTCTCCCACGATGTCTTTCCAGTAGTATTTGACCGATTGTTCGATATACTGTTTTTTCATGGCTTTCGTTTTGAATGATGAAAGCAGGCTGTCTTTAATCGGAGATAGCATGAGTATCTAATAGCGCTCCATTCTCGATATAGTAATACTTCCCTATTTTAAAATCGGGAAAATATTTGCGATCGGTCGCAGTGATAAAAGTCTGTATTTTTTCTTTTATAAATAATAATAATTGAGAGCGTCGTTCATAGTCAAGTTCGCTCATCACGTCGTCTAACAGCAAGATGGGATACTCTCCTATCTCAGACTTGATATATTCGAGCTCGGAGAGCTTCATCGACAAGATGCCCGTACGCTGCTGACCTTGCGAGCCGAATGTCTTGAGGTCGATACCGTTGACTTCTATCTTGAGATCGTCACGGTGCGGACCGACGCTCGTACTGCCTCTTAGGATATCGAGCTGACGCCTTTTTTTGAGTGATGTGAGGTACCACTCGGCAGAAGGTGTCTCTCCTTCTTCCAAATTGTGCACGATATACGATATCTTGAGGTTTTCTTTTTCCTGCGTCAATCGTCTGTGCATCAAGTTCGCCAGCATCGACAGTTTTTCTACGGCTTCTTTTCGTTTCATGACGATGCGATGCGACATAACGGACAGCTGTTCGTCCCAGATATCGAGCATATCACTTTCCATATTCGATTCGCGCAATTTTTTGAGCATCGCGTTTCGCTGCTGGATGATCTTGTTATATTTTACGAGCATCTCATAATAGACGCGATTGGCCTGCGATATCTCGATATCAAGGAATCTTCTTCTTTCTTGCGGCGCGCCCTTGATGAGCATCAAGTCTTCGGGCGAAAAGAGTACGACGTTTAAGGCCCCCATCGCTTCGTTCGGCTTGACCTTGAGACCATTATAGATGATCTCTCTTCTTTTATCTTTTTGGAATAAAAAGGACAGTTGGTTGTCGACTCCCATACGCGAGAAGTCTATCTGCACTTTCGCCTGCGTTTTATCCCAATGGATCAGCTCTTGGTCGTTATGCGTACGATGCGAACGACCGATGGCCGCATAATAGATAGCCTCTAATATATTCGTCTTACCTTGGGCATTATGTCCCAAAAAGACGTTGATATTATCTTCGAATGATATCGTCAGATAAGGATAATTCCGATATTGATATAATTTTAATTGATTGATCTTCATCGCAATTACCTATTACTCTTGTTCGATCTTGAATTCTCCCACATCAACGATACTGAGAACATCGCCGACACGGATCTGTCTGCGTTTTTCGGTTACGAGCGCACCGTTTAAATACACCATTTGATCATCCAAGAGGAAACGGACCTGACCGCCCGTCTCGATGATACCTTCGCGTTTCAACAGCTGATCGAGCTGTATTTTTTCTGTTTTGATCGTGATCGTTTCCATCATATATCTCCTTATCTTCTTACCGGCGTTACGATATAAATATAATCTTCCGATCCTTCCGGTCTGATTCTGATAGGTGTCAATGTTTGATTAAGAGATATCTCTGTTTTTTCTGTATAAATATTCTTCAAGATATCGCTGACGTAGTTCGAGTTGATCGCCACATAGATGGGATCTCCTTCTATACTACAGTTTACATACTCATCCGATGCGCCAACGTCAGGGTTGCTCGAATAGATATGTATCTTGTCATCTTCGAAGTCGAATTTGATAACATTGTAGTCGCTTTCGCGCGCGATGAGCGATACACGGCTGACCGCGTCGGCAAGCTCTTTCGTATCGACAAGGACATTCGTATTGAACGTTCTCGGGATAACACGTTTATAGTCGGGGAATTGACCTTCTACAAGACGCGAGATCAAGAACACTCTGTCAAACGACAAGCAGATACGATTGCGTTCGTAGCTGATCGTGATATCGGTCGGCAGATCGTCCGACAAAATAGTCGATACTTCTTTGAGCATCTTGCCCGGTACGAGCATCGTGATCGGAGACGCGACCGGATCTGCTTTATCTTTTTTGAACGCGAGACGATGCGTATTCGTTGCCGCCATCGAGACGGTATCCGAGCCGAATTCAAGGCAAACACTGCTGAATATCGGACGCGTATCATCTTGCGCGCAAGCAAAAACGGTCTTTTTGATAAGGTCTTTGAATACGACATCTTTTACGACGAACGTGTTGATGCCCGCAAGCGGTTTGAATGTCGGAAAATCGTCTGCGTTGAGCGTGACGAGCGTACAAGAAGAATTGCCTGCTTTTAAGATGGCATTATTTTCTTTGTTGTTCGTCGTGATCGTGATGACATCGCCCGGCATCTTGCGAACGATCTCACTGAAGAATCTGGCAGACAATACAGCGACTCCCGCCTCTTCTACCGTGGCATCGAGCGATGCACTGATATTGATCTCGATATTGGTCGCTTGTAATTCGATACTGCCTTCGGTCGCTCTGATGAAGATACCACCGAAAACAGGACTGATGCTGATATTGCTTTTGGAAGAAACTGCTTTTTGTACGATCTGAATGGCATGTACAAGTTCTTCTCTCGAACAGGTGAATTTCATTCGGTCTTCCTCCCGATCTTCTGATATGATGATATTTTTTTATATATAAAGGGGTTAGCCGTAGTATTAGTAGGGGCTGTGATTTTGTGAATAACTCGCTCGAACACTTGTCAACACAAGAGGTTTGATTGTTGATAACTTGTCGATAAACAAGCTGTGTTTTGCGCGTTTTACACAATGTTCCACAGGATATGATTTATACACAAGATACGAACAGTTCTGTGTACATAGTTATCCCCTAGTTATTCTCAATCAGATTGATAAGTTCTTTTACCGTATTATCAAGCTGACGGCTCTTCGTTCTTTCGCTGCTTATCTTCGTGAACGCATGGATGATCGTCGTATGGTCGCGGCCGCCGAACAGTTCTCCGATATGCGGGAACGACTCTTCTGTCAGTTCTCGACAGAGATACATCGCGATCTGACGCGGAACGACGACATTCTTCGTTCTTTTTTTACCAAGCAGATCGTTCATCGTGATCTTAAAATATTCGGTCGTGATCTTTTGGATGAGGTCGATCGTGATAGGCGGTTTTACATTATCAAGGAATATCTCTTTGAGTGCGTCGTCGGCGATCTTGGCTGTGATCTCGTCCCCACTCTCTAAGATCTCTTGTTTTTTGAGCGTCTCGATATATCCTTTCAAGCGGATGAGCGCGCCTTCCATCGTACGGACGTTGTTGTCGATACGGCTGGCGATGTAGATGATGATATTATCGGGTACCGTCATCCCCATCAACGCGACTTTCTTGCGAAGGATCGCGATACGTGTCTCAAGGTCGGGCGGCTTGATATCTGCCGTCATACCCGATTCGAAACGGCTCTTTAAGCGCTCGTCGAGCGTTTGTACTTCGCGCGGCTGACGATCGCTCGTGATGACGATCTGTTTTTTCGCTTCGTAGAGCGTATTGAATGTATGGAAAAATTCTTCCTGTGTACGTTCTTTATTCGTCAAAAATTGAATATCATCGATCAGGAGAAGATCGATATTACGATATTTCTGGCGGAAGGCTTCCGTCGAATTGTCGCGGATCGAGTTGATGAGCTCGTTCGTGAACTTCTCGCTCGATGCGTAGACGATCTTCGTATTTGGTTTTTTCTCGAGTATCTTGTGTGCGATGGCATGCAGAAGATGCGTCTTACCGAGACCTGAATTGCCGTAAAGGAAAAGCGGATTGTAGATCTCGCCCGGTCTTTCGGCAACGGCTTGCGAGATAGAAAACGCGATCATCGTGCTGTTGCCGCTGACGAAGTTATCGAACGTGTAGTTCGGATTAAGGAAAGACAGATCGGAAAACGTGTCCTCCTCCTCTTTTTTCGCTGCGGGCGGTTTCGGCTGCGTGATAACGACAGGCTGCGGTGCGATATCCGACTGCTCTTCCGCTTTGTCTTGTTCCACGATGATATGGAATTGAATATCTTTTTTCCAGATAGCGTAGAGCGTATTCGTGATATTTTTGATATAGCGACGCTCGATCCACTCTTTGACCATCGTTTTTTTCGTCTTCATCACGAGACAATTATTTTCAAACGAAAACGGCTCGAGCTGCGCGATCCACACGGCGAATACCATATAATCTTTATCATTTTGAAGCTCTAATACGATCTGTTCCCAAATCTCATTCAGTTGTGCGGTATCCATGATAGTATGAGTCCTTTCCTAAACTTAGATATCCACAAATCTCTATCCACCGAAATTTATTTATCCACAAGTTTATAAACAAATGTGAATAATATTTTTGAGAAAAACGGCAAACAGAGATAAAAAAATACGGTGAAAGAATAAAAAATAGCGTTCATATCACCGTAAACGCAAAAATCTCAAGATATGATATATTTTGTGGACAACTTGTGAATAACTGGGTTATATATGTGAATAAATAAAAAAACAGCACATATAAAATGAAAATCTATGCGTCTATTTTATCAAAAAAAGGGTCACTTATCAACAGGAAAATGGGTCCGCGCATAAAAACAGGGAGATTTATCAACAGATTTTGTACTTTTTTCGGAATAACTTCCTTGACATAGTATTGAAGCTAGTCTATAATTCATGTAGTTAAGGATATAAAATCAGCGTTTTGTCTGCGCGTATCACAGGGCAAACAAAATGATGAGTATACCGTATTATATGAGGGAGGTGTCCAAGGACTATGAAACGTACGTATCAGCCTAACACATTGTGGAGAAAAAGAACCCATGGTTTCCGTGAACGTATGAAAACCAAAGGTGGTAGAATCGTTCTGAAAAGAAGACGTGCAAAAGGCAGAAAAAGATTATCTGCTTAATAGGCCGCAATCGTGGCCTATTTTTCCTATTATGGCAGGATTAGATCATGATGAAATTACCGAGAAATCGAATCGTAAAAAAGAATAAAGAAATCCAAGCGATCTATCGAGGTGGTAAATCGTACGTGACGAGATATTTTATCTTTTATCTGTTCCGTACGAACGATATGCCGATCCGTGTCGCTGTCGCAGCAGGTAAGAAGCTCGGCAATGCTGTTATCCGCAATTCTGTAAAACGGCGTCTCAGAGAGATATTCCGTCAGAATCAATCTCAGCTTAATGGGAGCGGACAGGTACTTATCGTCGGGAGAAAACCGATGCTTGATGCCGATTACCGCGATATCGAAAAGGCTTTTTTATCGGTATGCCGTAAGATCAAACGGGAGCAGGAGAGAGGATAAACGTGAAGAGGATACTACTTCTCTTGATACACTTTTATCGCAGATTCATATCTCCGCTCAAACCGCCGACTTGTCGGTTCTATCCGACTTGTTCTCTTTATGCTGTACAAGCGATCGAGAAATACGGTGCTTTCAAAGGAAGCTACCTTGCCGTGAAAAGGATATTAAAATGTCACCCGTTTCATAAGGGTGGCTATGACCCTGTGGAATAAATAGAATAGGTTTGGGGATGTGAGTTTTTTGTTTGAAATTTTCGATATTTTTATCGGCTTTTTACAAACGATTTTAACCTTTTTCTACGGCATCACAGAATCCATCGGTTATGCCAACTACGGCTTGGCGATCATCTTATTGACGATCGTTATCAAAATGCTTCTCTATCCGTTGACTGTTAAACAAGTACGGTCGATGAAAGGGATGCAGATCCTTCAGCCGAAAATGAAAGAGTTGCAGGAAAAATACGCAAAACAACCTGAAAAGCTTCAGAAAGAATTGGCGATCCTCTACAAAGAGACAGGCGTCAACCCGCTTGCGGGCTGCTTGCCGATGCTCGTGCAGATGCCGATCCTTATCGGTATTTTCTATGCGATTCGTGATTTTTCGTATGTATCGACGCCGTCGTTCTTATGGCTGCAAGATCTGAGTGCAGTCGACCCGACGTGGACGCTTCCGGCAATCGCCGCGATCTCCACGTATATCCAGTCGAAACAGACGTCGCCGAGCGATAACAAACAAGCGAAAGTAATGACGGTACTTCTTCCGCTCTTCATCGGTTATATCAGCACGACGTTCCCGGCAGGTCTCGTACTTTACTGGGCAATGAGCAACGTGGTGCAGATCGCGCAAACGTGGTGGATGTATCGTATGAATGAGGATATCAAAAGATGATTACTGTTGAAAAAACCGGAAAAACAGTTGAAGAAGCAGTTGCATCGGCCTTAAAAGAGCTTCAGGTAACGGAAAATGATGTTACGGTAGAAGTTTTGGAACAGCCGAAAAGCGGCTTTTTGGGACTCATTGGCGGACGTCCGGCAAAAGTTGCCGTTACGCTCATCAAGAAAGAAGAGCCCAAAGAGGAAGAAACGATCACTGTGGAAACAGAAGAAGCTCTGCCGGTCGTCGGAGAAGATCCGATCGCTGTCGGTAAAGCATTCTTGATGGATGTTTTCGCAAAAATGAATTTGACGGTAGCTATCGAAGCAGAAGAGAAAGAAGAAGTCGTTCTCTTCGACCTCAAAGGCAACGATCTCGGTATCTTGATCGGCCGTCACGGTCAGACGCTCGACGCGCTCCAGTATCTTACGAACTTGGCAGCGAACAAACACGCGGGCGAAGGCCGCAAACGCATCGTTCTCGATGTAGAAGATTACCGCAAACGTCGTGAAGAAACGCTCGTGCGCCTTGCACAGCGCTTGGCTAACAAAGTCAAACGCCGCAACCAGCGCATCGTTCTCGAACCGATGAGCCGCCATGAAAGAAAGATCATCCATATGGCACTTCAAGACGACCCGCAGATCGCAACGTACAGCGAAGGTGAAGAACCGTATCGCAAGATCGTGATCGCGGTAAAAAGATAATCAAAAAAACGACTGAAAACCCTGTAATTCATTACAGGGTTTTCTTGAATTTTACAGAATGGAGGAGTTTTTATGACAGAAGATACGATCAGTGCCGTAGCGACCGCGCCCGGTGAAGGCGGTATCGGTATCGTGCGTATCAGCGGAAGTGATGCCGCGAAGATAGCCGAGCAGATATTTCGTCCGCACAGCGGTAAACGTGTGGCAGATATCGCATCGCATCATGCAACGTACGGAACGGTCGTCGATCCGAAAACGGGGGAGACTGTCGATGAAGCACTGCTTCTCTTGATGTACGCGCCCCATTCTTATACGAAAGAAGATGTCGC
>JAFPBC010000064.1 GCA_017390595.1 Selenomonadales bacterium
ATGCAGTTTCGTCTCTTCGATACCGAGTGCGGAAATGACCTTCGCCGTCTCGATCGTATCACGCACATCGTCCCATGGCAGATTCACGATAACATGCGCGCACACGCGGAAACCGTATCGTTTCAACCGCACTACCGCATCGATAAACTCTGCCAGACCATGACCGCGATTCACCTGCTGAAGCGTCTTGTAATTGACCGTCTGCAATCCCAGCTCCACACTGATAACACGCCCTGTCTCCTCGCGTATCGCAGCCAATCGCTCCAAATACGCATCATTGATACAATCGGGACGTGTTGCAAGCGCAATGCCGATAACATCATCTTGACAAGCCTCTCTTACATATGCCTCCATACGGTCGATCGGCAGATACGTGTTGCTGAAATTCTGGAAATACGCAATAAAACGATTCGCCTTATACTTCGGCGAAATATGCGCGCGATTCTGGTTGATCTGCTCCGTCACCGTCATCGTTGCAGGCAGATTTTCGTACCCTGCCCCTATCTCACCGCAAAAAGCACATCCGTTCACACCGCACATCCCATCACGATTCGGACACGACAGCGGAAGCCCTATCGGCAACTTATATATTTTTTCTCCATATGTATCTTTCAGATAATCGGAATACTTACGATATACCATCTTGTTCCCCCTGCCAAAAATCTTCCCTCAGAAGCTTTTGCCATCTGTTTTCCTTGCCGTATTCAAATAGCACGACAGTCTTATTCTGTACGATCTCCGCCCGCTCTATCATCGCATCGATATCAATACCGAACACCTCGATACGATACTTCGCGTGCAGATCGCGCCACGTCGTAAACTTAAACTCGGGCAGATACTTGCGTACCGTCTCATCTTCATGCCAGAACGCATTCTTCTCGTCTTCATAAGAAAGCTCACTTACCTCCAGAGCCTCTACGCGGATATTGCCCTTTTCGAGAAGCAATGCATTGAACCGAAGCACCTCACGACAGACATCGAGATAGTCTGCCATCTTCTCCGCACAGAACTGATATACATACACATACAGATTTTTCGTCTTGTGCGCCACGCGGTGATAATCATTCGCCACCCAAAACGCAGTCAAATCTTCGTAGAATCCAAACGCACCCTTACCGTACAAACCGATAAGCACCTCAAGCGCGACTTTCATCTTACCGCTGTTATAAAGATGCTCAAACACATCTTCCAATAACTGCAGACGGCGCATCTCATCATACGAAAGCCATCTGCTCGCAAGCACCTGATACGGTGCACGCTCCATCGAAATATAATCGAACTGCTCTGCGCGACGCTCCAGGCCACAGCCCTTTAACAGCTTCAAGAAACCGATCTGAAGCATCTCGGGCTGAAGCGCATACACATCGTTGAACGACTCCGCAAAACGCTCATATCCTTCTTCGGGAAGCCCCACGATCAAATCAAGATGAAGATGGATATTGCCTGCCTTACGAATCGTCTCAACCGCATAAACGATACGCTCCCAATGATTGACACGCTTCACCGCGCGAAGCGTCGGCAAGTGCGTCGACTGCACACCGATCTCAAGCTGTACGCGTCCTTTCGGCATCTGCACCAATACATCAAGCACCTCATCATCCAAGAGATCGGCCGCCACTTCAAAGTGGAAATTCGTCTCACAATCAGCCGTAAGCAGATAGCGCAATATCGGCATAAAATGCGATTTTTTCGCATTAAACGTACGATCGACAAATTTCACTTGACGCACACCGTGACGAATGAAAAAATCGAGTTCCTCTTTCACACGCTCAAACGGCAAGAAACGCACACCGGGCTCTCCACCCGACAAACAATATTGACACGAGAACGGACAGCCGCGTGACGTCTCGTAATAGATTATCTTATCGGCAAGCTCCGCCATATCTTCTTCATCATACGGGAATGGTATCGTCGTAAGATCGGCTATCGTTTGAATAATGGCACGACCGCCTTCCACACGCCCGATAACACCAGCGATATTCACTTCTCTGTTCTCCGACAAAGCCTCAACAAGCGATGTAAACGCTTCTTCCCCTTCACCCAAGACGAGATAATCGACAAACGGATTACGCTCGAAGAACTCAGCCGTCTCGTACATGACCTCAGGACCGCCGAATACGATCTTGACACTCGGAAGCACACTCTTGAGCATCTTCGCGATATCCAGAACATCATCGGCATTCCAAATATAAGAAGAAAATCCTACAACATCAGGACGAGCCTCAAAAAGCTCACGCAGAATAAACAGCTTCTCCTGATTGATGGTAAACTCCATTCGCTCTACCTTCACGCGATCTTGGGCATATTTCTCCAAGTAACGCAAGCACAGCGACGAGTGAATATATTTCGCATTCAGCGTCGTAACTACAATCTTCAATCTTTCCACCTCGTTTTTCCTTACCTTATAGAATACCATATTTCAGCCGATATTGCATTATCTATATCACGTTGCACCGCTAATATAAAAAGCACCTGCATATGCAAGTGCCGTTTACCTGTGTTCGTGCATATTTCACAAAAAGATGCACGATAAATGGGTACAAAAAAAGCACTCACGCTTTCGTAAGTGTTTTTTAATATTCTACATACTGACATGCTGCCTTCTCGGCAATTTTTCGACATTCCTCAAACGCATCTTTTGCTTCTTGAGGTGCATCTTCAGAAAACCCCTTTTCACGGCTCCAATAAGGCTGAAATATTTTTTTAACTCATAATATCTCGGCGGCCACTTATACATCATGGTTCCCCTTTCAGAAGATTTTTGGTTCTGTATTCGGTATATACTTCGTCGTATATTTCGATATTTGATATTCTCATGCGATTTCAATTTTGATGATATCAAGCAATTCGATCAACAACTTGCCGTCAAAAAACCTACAAGTCATAACATCATTTACGCTCTTAAGGTCTATCGTATCATCTCCGTACCACAGTGTAAAAGTCGGTATATAGTCTGCTATTTCGGTAGAAATGCCTGCCGATTTTCCGTTATAGGAGAAATAAACGTCATCTGCGCATCGTGCAATGATGTCTTTTAAATATTCTGCCGTCATAATATCCCCCATACCGCTTTCGGAAGTGTTGGAGATACATTGGGGCTCGATCACTTCAAAGAGGTCAGAAGGATACAAATAATGTTCGTCGGAATCATCAACAATACGATACCAGCCTTTTTCAACGGAAATCACATCATATGTTTTGTCGTGAGTAAGAACGAAAAAATCAGTCTTACCTTTCCATTTAACCTTCATCTTCCCACCTCTTTACACCGTATTCGAACTTATTGATACCACGATTGCACCATCATCAGCCGCAAATATTTTCCTAATCACTTTCTACTTATGTTATTAATTGCTTGTTAGAAAAATTCCACTTCTTGGCTAATGTCGTTTAAGGATTTTCCGTTAAAGAATTTATCACTCATAACATCATCAATATTAGTATAACTTTTGCTGTTATCTCCATAACAAAGCATAAAGTCATCATCAGAGTAAGGCATAATTAAACCATTCACGCCTTTATATTCAAACTGTATATCGTATGTTAATGATAAAATTTCTTCTCTCAATTGTTCAGACGTCATAATATATCTCCTTTATTCCATTCTGATATTCAGAGCCTAACATTACTCTACTTTTTTTCTTCATGTTCTTCTATAAAACGTTTGCACGCTTCTTTGTCTCCGTACTTGATGATACGCTCAAAGGCCTTCATCAACTCCCATTCATCATCATACAAGCGCGTTGTTCTTTGTTTGCGTATGACTTCCTGTTTGGGTCTGCCTGCACCTTCACGCTTACCGCCCCGTTTCGTCTTATCGGTCATTATCGGCACCTCCTATTTTTGAATGACTGCAATTAGATTATACACTGACAATACCAATGCCACGATCGAAATAATAAGCGTCAGTCTCTGCATTTTTCTCTTCCTCCGTTTCTGAGATAACTAAACTCTTCAACCAATTCTGCAACAACTTGCTTTCGAATCGCTTGGTCAAATACAATACCCTGTTCTTTTACCAGCTTTGCACACAGATGGTTTGCCCTATCATCTTCATAATCGTTTATGATTCGTTTACCTGTTTTCCTATCTATATAATTCTCTCGCAGATGCTCAAGCTCTGCTCTCGCTTCTGCGATACGCTGTCTTTTATCCACTTCATCTATCTTTTTTCTCTCCATCATATGTGTACGCCTCTATCTTCGTTTTTTTATTTTAGATCATCTTCATCCCAAATATAATCCTCGGGGAATCTACGTTGGTTAAGTTCAACTGTCAAAAGACTCACATCGCTCGGAGTGATATCGACAGAGTGCTTGATAAAGTCAATGAGCGTCCGAATGTCATCATCATGTTCTGCGATCGAACATATTCCCAAAAGAAAATCGTCATCGTCATAAAAGTCACGAGCTACATCAAACAATTGTCTCAGCAGTGCTTCATCTACCTTTCTTTCTTCCATCGCTCTATCCACCGACCATTCTTTTATCGAAAATTTAAATGAATTATTTAAAACTATAGTATCTCTATATAAATATTTTACCATATGTCAATTTAACTTTCAATCTTCTTTTTCTCGCCTTTTTAAAGTTGCTTATCGCAACATCCTCGCACCAAACTTTCCCTCA